>JALOAP010000292.1 GCA_023228745.1 Dehalococcoidia bacterium
GAACAGTAACCGAGGCTCCCTATATTGCTCTAAGTGAAATACCCGGAGCTAAACAGGTAGGCGGCGCTATCGGGAAAGTGGCAGGCCGTGCTATCAGTGGAGCCGAACAAATGGCCACCAGAGGCGCAAGGAAAGAGTCAGAGTACACAACCCGACTATCGGAGATGGTTAAGGGCACCCCACGATTAGAAGCCCGGGAAAAGGCTTTAAAACGCGCAGAAGAGACCCCCTCGGTTGGTGAATCGGTTCAGAGACTATCCAGCATGGTTCCGCAGGAAGTAAAAAGCCTTGGGGTTATAGGAATGAATGTTGCCGGGCTGGTTACAGCACCAGGGGCGGCAAAGGATGGAGCTAAGGCTTTTAGTAAAGCCGCAACTGCTACCGGAAAGGCTGTCGGGGAAAAAAGTAAATCGTTACTATTGAGCGGCATGAAGCCTAAAGATGTTACTGCAAAACTCGCTGGAAAAGACGTCGCAAAAGGAGCGCAAAAACTCGTTGATGATATTTCAACGTATAAATTAGAATCTGCGACGGGAGGGTTTAAAGGTATCTCAGAAAAAGCCAATGGTAAAATAGGGTCTTATCTTGATGAGGTAGAAACAGTAATAAATAAAAAGGTGCTTTCCGATCCAAAGGCTTCTATTGATGTTGACGGAACGTTTGTTAATTTTATGGACGACCTGCAATCAGGTAAAATAAACGCTGTTTTTGGAGAAGAGGCAAAATCAGCAGAACTCGCTGATGATATTTACAATGCGCTTGAGATTCGCGGACTTACCGGAAGTCAGACCATTGATAAGATTCCGGAGATAAAGAGAATTATTTCAAATTATGGCGGTGGATTATTCAGAAAGGGACCTTACAATATCGCAAAAGATCCTCTTAAACAACAGGTTGGAGAACTTGCGTATCTTCGACTTACTGACGATCTTGAAAAAATAGTTCCCGAAATACGGCAGTATAATAAAGCTGTTCATGATATTATAAACGTGAAAAAAGCGGCTGATGAAGCGGTAAAACGAATTGGAAACAAAGACAAAATCGGCCTTACTGATTGGATGCTGCTGCTCGGAGGCCCTACAGCGGCACAAAACCTTGGAGTATCTTCTCAGGCAGTAGCCGGAATTCCAGGAGCCGTACTTATAGCGAAAAAAGCACTTGGAAGCGGACGTGGTGCTTCTGCAGGTATTAAAGTCGGAAGAGCGCTTCAAGGAAAACAAAAAGTATTACCGACCACCTCTGCAACAACTGCGACATTTGGTAAGGGTGGAAACTTCTTAAAAAAAATAAAGAGCCAAGAAGGAAGTATTGGTGGAGGATATGATTTTATAGGAACACCTGCTATTCGTGATCCGAAAACAGGAAAAATATACACAGGTAACTGGCAGGGTCATAAATCAGCAATAAGAAAAGCGGAAAACGAAACTGTTGAAAGCAGATTAAAGCATGAACACTTTCTTGATAACACAGGCAGAGAAACTCCAAGCGTGGGTTTTATTGATAAAAAAGGAAACTTTATATCAAGAAAAGAAGCCGAAGATATTGTTTCATACAAAAACAAATCTTTAACCGCAATGTATCATTCAGGAAATACAGGGGTAAAAATGTTACTTGGAACTACTGCGGTAGGTGCTGGAGCCCTTGCCGCTCCTGTTATTATAAATAAAAGTAAAAAAGGAAAACTTCTTCATGAGATGAAAAAAGGAAAATAATATGGCTATATTGTCACCATTTCCGGTTTGGCAGATTTTCGATGACAACGGTGTAATCGTTCCGGGGTCGCTTCTTTATACCTATGATGCAGGAACATCGACACCAAAAGCAACATATACCGATCATACAGGGGATACGGCGGCAACTAATCCAATTGTTGCCGATGCAGCAGGGAGGTTTAGCGTTTGGCTTGGTGCCGGGAATTATAAATTCATTCTAACCGATGGCGAAAACGCTGTATTGTTTGATCCTGATACCGTTGAAGGAAATACGATATGGACAAGAGATTACATATCGGGGAGTAGCGGCGGAAGCGGGACCGGTACCTTCCTCGTGGTAGAGAACATCGAGGCATTACGGGCGCTTGAGGTTTATGATAATGACGCAATGGTATATGTAATGGGTTACTACACCAGAGACGATGGCGGCGGCGGATGGTTCAGGTATAATTCCACCAATACCGATACAGATAATTACGGCACGATTATTCGACCTGATTCAGAACCTGAAGAAGGTAGGTGGTTGAGATTTCATGTAAGCCCTACAGTGGATGTAAAATGGTTCGGTGCTGGAATGGAGGCACAATCATACTCTTTTGATGAGGTCTATATTCAACAAGCCATTACTTACGCTGATAGTATAGATGCCGGGGTATACTTTCCGCAAGGCACTTATGCTGTTGAATTCGGCGGGATAATGCTTACCGACAAAATTAAATTAACATTTGACAAAAATGCTGTATTAACAAAACACACATCTGGAAGCTCTATTTTTATAGGTGAAAGCTTAACCGATGTTGTTGTTTCTGGGCTTCGCGTAAAAAACACAAACAATAACGTGTTCGAATTTATCTCTTGCAATAACGTCGATATAATAGACTGCATTTCTGAAAAATATGACGCTATACTAACTTCGGGAACAAAGTTTTGCAAAATAGCTGGGTGCACTAATGTTACAATAAAGGGGTGCAGGTCTTATGATTCGCAACAGCATATATTGATAACTTCAAGTGATGGCACTGTTGATGGTGATTATTCAGAGGGTATCAGAATAATAGATAATACATTTGAGCAAAACGCTGCACATATTGCGCGAATTGCATATGACGCAGAAGAGCGTGCACCAATAGCTATTACCGTTCAATATGCTGTTGATGTTCTCATTTCGGATAATAAATTCAAAAATATCGTAGCAGAACAAACAGAACTTGATAAACGAGGTTATTCTATAGCTGAAGCAAATGGTGCTTCAGATAAATTGGTTATTTCTAACAATGTTTTCGAAAATACTACAGCAGATAAATACTGGACAGGTGTTCATATAACCACAACGAAAAACGCTGTAATAGAAAGCAATACTTTTTATTATAATGATGACGTTGCGCAATTAAATGAAAACACTTTTGGAATTGCAACCCTTGCCACATCTGCCGCTGATCATATTCTTATAACCGGAAACTCTTTGAAGGGTTGCCATATTCGGGCGTATGCTGAAAACGGCGCTGATTTGATGTTCAATATTGAGGGTAATACCATTGATAATTCTCATTCTGATGGTATCTATATTGAAAATATAAGCGGCGATAGTACGCAAACGGTAAAGGCGGTTGTAAACAATAACACCATATCAGAATGTCACTATGCAGGTATTAGTATAAATGGGCTTCAGCATTCAACCGTAATCGGCAACATCATAAAAAACATTAATAATCACAACTCCGCGGCATCATCAAAATGGGCTGGAGTAGTTTTTAATTCTTCGTATTCTTCAATTGTAAAAAATAATTACGTTGAAAATATAACCGGTGGCCATGCTCATCATGCAATAGACTTTAATGACAACAGCTATCTTACCAAGTGGGTATATGAGGATAATTATTTTGCTTGTGGCATAGACGACGTAGAGGTATACGGTTCTGGATATACAACATTTCCTTCTGGTGGACTATGGGCTGTCGGAGACGAAACAACGAACGCCTTGTATGGTGATACCTCATCGTCTAAATTTAGGTGCATAGAAAAAGGTTCGGCAACAGTGTCTGGAGAGGTTTCCAGTGGTGCCAACGAAATAGTTCTATTAACCGCGACCCCTTCAATAAACAATATTAACACTGGTGACATTATAGGGGTTACTTTATCTGATGATACGATACAGTGGACAACAGCTATTCACAAAACAATTGCAACAACGACATATCGAATAATGACTGCCGACAATCTTACTGAGACTGTTGAGGATTCTGCAGTAGTATACTTTTTAAGATGGAGAAACATATCTGTCGTAAGCGACATTTTTATAAAAGGTGTAAATGCAACAGGTGAAAGACAGGTTATTCTTAATGGTAGAACAATAACCGGTGGAAAGGTCATGGCAGGAGAGACGGCAAGGGGGCTAACACTCACCGTATTAAGTGCAGCAAATTTAAATGTTGATTATTGCGCTAATTTTGATCTTTATTCAAGCGCCGCTCTTGCTGACACCTTGGCTGGTGTTCTTAATAACGCAACAAGGAGCTGGATAGGAATATTAACCAGCCAGGGAGTTTGGAACCAAGACTACTCAGGTTCTCCAACAATAAGTACCGCATTAATTGCAGCAGCAAAAAGGTTAGGACTTTATAAACTTGCGAATGTCCCTACGACAACACCATACAGCTATTCTTATGCTGCTATTTTCAGCGGTTCTGGAATAAGTACATCGAATACCGAACTTAACAGAAGCGTTATTGAAGTACTACAAGACAAAAACGACAATGCGCAGTATGCTATAATAAGCACAACGATAAGTAATGGCGCCGTATCAGGACAACTACAAAACGCAATTATAAGCGGTGACCCTACAGATTCAACGCCAGTAGCTTGTGGAGATGATACAAGCGGC
>JALOAP010000291.1 GCA_023228745.1 Dehalococcoidia bacterium
CATGGATGTCTCCTTTCTACCTGAACCCCAGGAATCTCACGACTGTGGCCCCGTAAGTGATTACGACCGATATCACGAAGTAGGCAATGCCGAGTTGGAACCGCTGCTTCCGCACACCGAACCAGAAGGCAAGGAAGAGGAAAGAGGCAGCGAAGAACCTCGCCCAGAATCCCTGGAGGATAGTGGCGAAGAGCGTCCGCCAGAAGGACTGGTATCCCTCGTGGGAAAAGTACCTGAGCGGGTTCAGGAATTCCAGAAAGTCCATGACCGGGCATCCCTTTTTTACATAGTTCTCCTGATATATAATGTTTTCGATGCAGGGATTTTGGGCGGGAAGTTTCTGGAAGGCAGCAGATTGACGCAGTAACGCGGTGTGATTTCGGCAACTTGGATGATTTGAGATCCTAAAATTATTTGGTATCTCGATCCTATAGGTAAACTGGTAAGTGTCCGCAACAGCTTCCTGAAAGTTAGTGTTCGAACATTTTTTCAGGGAGGCAATATTTCAAACAGTACTTCTGATGAGATGCTGCCTTTTTCCCATATCTTACCCGTGAGGATTTTGTCATTTTTTTCTTTCAAATTCGATAATACACTGATAATAATGAAAAGAAGAACCTAGAAAGATGTCACAGGCGTGAAAAGATAATAAGGAACAGAATAGTTGACGTTGGTTGCCGATCGTTCCACCGGAATGATGGGATATTACTAGCCTGCGTCAATAATTGGTTTCTTACTTTATCTTGACCGTGGCACTGGATTTTATATCATCAAGGTATAGCCTACAAAAGGCCACGGAGCGCTCCGTGGCCTTTTTGTTTTCAATGGAAAGAAAAAAACACGAGCGGGTACCGTGGCAGAAATGGATGGAATCAAATGCCTCAACCATTTTTGAGATTTCAGCAGGTTGTCTTCGGATATGATACCGCGATAGATCCGCTATTCAAAGACATATCCGTTCATATTTCTACAGGATGGACTGGCATCGTTGGTGCGAACGGTGCTGGCAAAACCACCTTCTTGAAATTAGCAACCGGTTTGCTTTCGCCGGATGCCGGTGTTGTGGTCGGCCCCGAACGGATCGTTTATTGTCCTCAGCGCACCGACAATCCGCCGGAACATTTTGTTGAGTTGTTTCAGGATTTTTCGAAAAAGGCTTCTTTGATCAAAGAGCAATTCGGCGCTAAGGGGGACTGGCTCAACCGGTGGTCGACGCTCTCGCACGGCGAACGTAAGCGGGCGCAGGTCGCCGTGGCTTTTTGGCTTGATGCTGACATGCTGGCGTTAGACGAGCCGACTAACCACGTAGATGCCGAGGCACGGGACATTCTGATTCAGTCACTGCGCACATTCAAGGGTGTGGGCTTACTTGTCAGCCATGATCGCGAATTGCTCGATTCCCTTTGCATACAATGCGCCTTTATCCAACCGCCTATTGTGGTGGTGCGTCCCGGCGGGTATTCAAAGGGAACTGGCCTGGCGGCAGAGGAAGATCTAACGCTCCGAAGAAAATATGAGACCAGAAAAAACGCGCTCAAAAAATTACGGTACGAGGCCAGGCGTCGTCGAGATCTTGCCAATCACAGCAAGTTATCGAAAAGAGGAATCGCCAAGCACGATCACGATGCGAAAGCAAAGATTAATGGGGCACGTGTAACAGGTAAAGACGCCATTGGTGGCAAGCTGCTGAGGCAATTGGACGGACGGCTCGCCCATCTGCAGGATGAATTAGAAAGCATTCGTGTCACAAAGCAATATTCAGTTGGCATTTGGCTGCCTAGTTCAGTATCCAGGCGGGATGTATTGCTCAACCTTCCGCCGCACACTGTGCCGCTTGGCGGTCAGAAGAAGCTGATGTGTCCCCAGTTGGTATTGCGGCCCACCGATCGCCTTGCTCTTACCGGTCCGAACGGTGGCGGAAAGAGCACCTTGCTGCGAAACCTTTTGCCGCTGCTTAATGCTCCACCTCAGCAGGTCACGTACGTGCCGCAGGAAATCGATGCACAGCAATGCCGTGACATCTTGATCCAGGCGCAGAACTTGCCTCATGAGCAATTGGGACATCTAATGACAATTGTCAGTCGTCTGGGATCGCGCCCGTATCGGCTTCTGGAAAGCATGGAGCCCAGCCCCGGCGAAGCACGCAAACTGCTCCTGGCGCTCGGCATGACACACAAACCACACATCATAATTATGGACGAACCAACGAATCATATGGATCTGCCGTCCATCGAATGCCTGGAGGCTGCATTGGCTGACTGTCCGTGTTGTTTATTGCTCGTCAGCCACGATCGCCGTTTTCTGGAAAAACTTACCGAAAAGGAATGGCGAATCAGTCATAAACCGGCATCAGAAGGTTTCTTTTATTTGCAGATTTTGTAGTGAAAATTGTTCTCTTATGGGATAGGCGAAATTATTGATTCCAATTGGTTGAGGGTTGTTTCATATAGCTTTGGGCCGAGCTTCCCTTGAGTGGTCCAAAAGGACTTCATTAGGAAATGATCATATCCCCACCGTGGTCATTGCTGTGCTAACATCCGGAGACTTCCTCGATTACATTCTTACTGCTATCCTTGCAGCTAATGGCCAATTTCCCCTGAAACAAAATTTAACAGTACAAGTGGTGATCCGCATTTGAAGTCCACACAGAAATTCCTTTAGTCGTAGGTGAAAGAGCTTTTCAAATATTGTATATTTACTATAGGTTCGGGGTATCGCACTGAAATCAACGCAAATATTTCACCACTTCGGCGTGACATCGACGATTTCTCTTACCTTGCCGTATTTTTGAGACTCCAGTTCCGAGGTGAGCATCCCGAAAGCTTCAAGGTTGAACGGCACGTATGACGCCTTGGAATGGACCGTCCCGTCCTGCATACTGACTACGAAGGGTGCGCTGAAGTATCCGTCGCGAATGAGCCCCCGCGCGATCGCGTTCTCCTCCGTCTTGAGCCGCTCCACGATGGAGTAGAGGATATTCGCTCTCAACTCATCGTCGGTGTCCGCGATCAAAACGGATGGATCGCCATTCATCCGTGCCACCTTCTTGGCGACCGACCACAGGAGGCCGACCTGGATGTAGACGTACCCGTTCACCATAGAGAAGGCCTCCCACCGACCCTCATCAACCTTGTTGATGCGTCCGGCGATTTCCTGAAGGATAGCTTTTCCGTTGTACCAGGGAATTTCGACCTCCTTGGGTTTCCCTTTTCTCTTTCTGCCTTCTGTCTTGTTCTCGTCATCCCAGAAAATTGTCTCTCTGCCGGCTGAAGCAGCCCGTTTGGGCGGCTCTTCTTCCCGAGAGGTTGATTCCCGGCCAGTTCTGGTATCTCCGAGGGAGAAGTTTCGTGCGAGTTCCTTTTTCCTTGCCTCCTGATCGGCCTCCTTGAGCTTGATCGAGAAGAAATCGATCGGTTTGCGGTGATGGTCCCGGATGGCCGTGATGACATCCCCCTTGTTGGGCATTTCAGAGAATCCGGGGATCTTGTCCAGGATGGTGACACTGATGACCGGATGGTCCCCAAGAGAGTAAAGTTGTTGCCTGTAGGCTGGGATCTTCCCGAGGTCGTGGCCGAGGGCGGCGATGATCGCCATGGGCGTCATCGGACCGGGATCGACAAGGCGAAGCATCGCCTTGGCCGTGTCCAGGGCATGCTCGCGCAGGGTGACCCGGGCCAGGCGGTTGTAAGCGCCCGTCTCCAGGCTCGCCTCGATCTCCCCGTGGGAATTGACCACGGAGGGGCAATCTCCTTCCCGGTCCAAAGTCTCCAGAATGCCCTCGACAACCTGCCTCGCCTGGGGAGGGAAACCGGCCTTGTCGCGGATGTTCTCGATGTAAAATGCGTTCAGATCCGGATCGCGGAAAGCGACGCTGATCTCATGAGTTTCATCCTGACTCTTTTCCGTTTCCTTTCTTGTTTCTCCCTCGTCTTTTTCAGCGGATGATTCCGCCGTTCCCTTGTGTGTCCATATCCCCGCCAGGCGCTCCAAGGCGACCTCCCGTTTTTCCTTTAAGCAGGATATCTCGGGATTCCGTGATCTACGCATGGCGGAGATGTAGATGCAGACAGCGTAAAAAGCGAGGCAGCCGGCCGCGAGGATGAAGAGAATCGTCATGATCGTTTTCATGACTCGGCCGCAAGGTCCGGGAACCTGATTTCCAGGTAGAGTGGTGAGACATCGAGACTCCGCCCGCGGAACAGGCCGGAATAAGTCATGAGGTAGAATTCCCTCTCCGCAAGTTCGAGGATATCGGAGGGCTTCAAGATCGTGTCCTCTTCTTCCCGAACCGACACTCCGCCGTCCACGTTGAGAATCGGGGAATAACGCCGGAACTCTCCGAAGTGCTTGGCCACGTAAGAGGCCGTGTCCGTGTCGGGAACCCGCATGAAGAGCTTGGTATTGGTGTTGTCGAGGATGGCGTTCCCGTAATCCTTCCCGATCATGGCATAGAGCTGAGAAACGGACTGGGCGAAGCCGTGGACCCACACGTCGGCCCCGCCCGCTTTGGCGAAGAGGTCCTCGATCCCGTAATAGAGGACGTTCTGGCACTCGTCAATGTAAAGGCAAAGCGGTGGGTTCACACGCCTTCCC
>JALOAP010000293.1 GCA_023228745.1 Dehalococcoidia bacterium
GGCACCATTCCACGCTCGCGACAGGAGGCGAAGAACGCCAGCGCGGCGGCAGTCGCGAGGTCGCGCCCACGATAGTCAGCGTCGGTGATGATCTCGATCTCGGCCTCGACGGCGCCACGAGGCCCACCGATCGCACAGGCGGCACAGAAGCTCACCGGGCGGTCGCCGTCCATCACTGCCCAGCCGAAGCTTTTCGCGGCCATCTGTTCGGGGTCACCCCACGCGACGCGCGCGACCCAGGGGTCGAGGTACGGCTCCTTGAACCGTGCCGCGATGGCGGCGTCGATCGGCGCAAGGCGAAGCCTTGGCGGCAAGGCGACGCGCGTGATCTCGGCCTTTTCGGGTTCGAAGTGGAACTCCTTGCGGTGCGAGGTCTGCGCGAACAGGGGCGCCAGCGCCGTCTCCCATTCGGGAGACGTGCACCAGAGCGCAGTGTTATTGGTGGGAAGCCGGCGCAGGAGCTCCGGCATCACCCCGGCGACGAGGTCGGGCCGGGGCTCGCCCAGGACGAACCAGAACTCGCAGTCGTTGCAGACAATCGCCGAGCGCGGCCGGTTTGCATCGTCGACCCACACGTGCCCGGACTGGCGCCCTTCGAGCAGTGCCCAGGCGAACGCCATATGGCCGGCCTGCGTGTGCGGCGGCACGAGGGGAGCTACGCGGGCGAAGCCGGTGGGATCGAGGAGGTGCATCGAGCTTTGCGCTTGTCGATCGTCGATCACGGACTGAGAGCGTGGCTCACATTGTGAGGCGGGCGGGTTGAGTTGCGTAGATCCAGTAGACCTTGAACTGGAAGAGGCCGTTGAAATCCTGCAGGAAGCGTACCTGGCCGGGGATGTAGCTCCGCCAGGTACCGGAGGTGTTGTCGTAGTGGAGGATGCGGCTGTACTCTCCCGCGATGCCGGAGAGTGCCGTCGCAACCTCGCTGGCGGGCCCGGTCCAGACCACGCTGTTCCATCCCGGCTGGAGGTCGACGCTGCGACCGGCCACGGGCTCGGGGTTGACCGTCGCGATGTTCGCAGCGGAAGCATCGATCCAGAACGCCTCATAGCGTTCGAGACTGCCGAGGTCGTTCGCATAGCCGGGGGCAGACTTGATGAAGCGCCGGTAGGCACCCGCACGGTCGATCAGCGTCTTCGCAGGGTCCCAGCGGAACACCGTCCCCCAGGAAGCGGAGAGGCCGTTGAGTGCGCCGGGAAGCGCGCCGTCGGCATCGAGGTGGGCGACGTTGCTCCAGCCGGCGTTCAACGGTTGAACGACGATGGGCCCCGGTGGCGGCGAAACACTGCTGACGTCCGTGTTCACGTAGGTCAGGCTCACGTTCTGGCCGCCCCACGGGATGGTTGGCTGCGACGGCTGGCCGCCGACGGTGAGCATGATGCTGCGGCCCGGCGCGCCGCAGCCGGCCTTCTGGCCATCGGACATGACCTGCACGAGGTACCGCGAGGCGGGGCCAACCATCGTCGTCGTGGTCGAACCACACACCTTCCCGTCGACGGTTGCGACGATGGTGGTGCCGGCGGCCACGTCCTTCCAGTCGTGAAGTGCGTTGCCCGTGAGGGTGGCTGGCACGCGCTTGAGTGCACCGCCGTAGTTCACGATGCCAGCCCCTGCCCAGTTCTGTCCGTGGGGAGCGGGGGGCGCCGGTGTCGCGCCCTCCCGGGCGAGTTGCACGTACTCTTCGAGCGTCAGCGCGGGGTTCCTCGCCTTCATGAGCGCGAAGAGGCCGGTCACGAGGGGCGTCGCGAAGCTCGTCCCTTCGCCGGCGGTACCGTAGGGGGCGCTGTAGCCAATATCCGTCCGGACAGTGCCGACCAGGCCGTTGCCCGGCGCCGCGAAGTCGAGGGCGGGGCCCGCGGCACTGTAGGAAGCCCAGGTGTTGTCGCTGTTGGCTGCACCGACGGCGATGACGTTGGGATACTGCGTGTACGCCGCCGGGTACCCGGGGCCGGAAGGGCGGGTTGGCGAGCTGTGGTTCCCCGCGGCAGCAACGATGATCACGCCCTTCGCAAGCGCCTCTTCGATCGCCTGGCGCAGGACCGGCGCGTCGGCGTTCTGGTTGTTCGGATTGCTGGCGACGCTGAGGTTGATGATGTCGGCGCCCATGTGCACGGCATACTTGATGCCAGCAGCAATGTCGGAGATGTAGCCGCTGGGCAGCGTGCCGCCGGGGCCGCAGTCCAGCACCTTCACCGACATGATCTTCACGTTCCAGCTTGCGCCGGCGATGCCCTGGCCGTTGTTACCGCCCGCCCCGACGATGCCCGCGACGATCGTGCCGTGGGAGTGGTTCGCAAGCGATGCCGACCCATGGTCGTCGAGAATCGCCCCGTTCGGCACGGAACTTCCTTCGGTGTAGCCACAGCCGACGCGGTTCGCGGTGGAGAACTGCACGAACCGGCAGCCGTAGCGGTCATCGATGCAGCCGTTACCGTCGCTATCGATGCCGTCGCTGTTCGCGTCGCGGGGGTTCTCCCAGAGGCGGCCGGCAAACTCGGGGTGGCGGACATCGACGCCGCTATCAAGCACGGCAACCACGACGTCGCGGCTCTGGTTCATCAGGTCCCAGCCTGCGGGCGCACCGATCTGGCTGAAATAGTGGGACTGGTCGCGAAGGTAGTAGAGGTCGTCGGGGATGGCCTGGGCGTAGACGCGGGCGTCTTCCTGGGCGGAGACGATGTCCGGGTCGTTTCGTAGCTGCGCGATGAATTCGCCGGGAGTCATGCCATCGGGCACGCGCAGCCGTTCGAACCCTTGCTCTTCGAGAATCGGCGCCGGCGAATCGCCCACGGCCTGCGCGCGCATCGGCGTCGCGTACTGGACGACGACGTATTCGCTCGGCGGGTCGACTTCGGGCGGGAGTGCACCGGGGACGACCGGTGGCGGCGGTGGAGACTGCGTTGCGGAGGCTCCACCGGGGGCGGCGCCGGCAAGGAAGGAGAAAACGGCGAGCACAGCAAGGCCCACAAGCGCACGGATTCCGCTCCGTCCGTGCACGCCCCTCATCGTGTATCGCTACCGCCAGTGGGCAGGGCGGGGCTCGCATTCGGCGTGGGGGTCACCGCATCGCGCTCGCCCAAGGCACGCTCGTCGACGACGACGGCCATCTGCCGCGCCTGGTCGATGGTCATGGATGGGGTTCCACCCAACGTCTGCACGATGGTGAGCAGATTACCCCGCCGGAAGACAAAGCGGTGGTAGACCGCCGGGACATCGCTCTGCAGGATGGTGCCCTGCTCGTACTGCCAGGCAGCCGACTGGTTTGCGAGTGCGGGCGCCTGCACCTGCTTCGAACCCTTCACTTCGTTGTAGAAGTCCTTGAGGAATCCGAAGGCGGCTTCGGCGCCCTCGGGGTGTTCGAAGAGGTAGGCATCGATGGTGAGCCAGTAGGCGCCCTGCACCACCTCGGCGCCCTTGCCGATGGGCTCGTAGCTGGCGCGATAGCCATCGAGGTAGCGCCACTCTTCCGCCTTCTGTTCGCCCGTCGCAATCTGCGCGAAGAGGCCGCTCTGGGTGGCGAACTGAAAGGCGTTCATGCCGTACGTCTCGGGCGGCACCACCTGGTACCCGGGGGGGGCCTCTTCGAGCGCGGGAATGTAGCGGGCGGCGGGCGCCTCGAGCCGCGGGCTGGGGCCACCGCGAGTGCCCGAGTCGGCGGCTGGCGTATCGTCGCCGCCGAGGACGAGGAGGGCGACAAGGCCCGCACCGGCGAGGAGCACCAGGCCGAGGGCCGCAACGATGGCGACCATGCGCGCGTCGGCGAAGCCCGAGCTGCGGCCTTGCTGCCGCTTGCGGGGCGGCCGGAATTCGGGCGCTGGCCTCTTCGGTGGCGACGTGGTCACGCGTGTTCCTTCCTCGCTGCCTGGCTCACTGCGTGGCCTGTGGTGTGTAGTTGCTGGTTGGCGTCGGCGTAAAGACGGCGCGCTCGCCGAGCGCCTTTTCGTCGATCATGAGGGCGTGCGCGCGGGCGTGTTCGGCGCGGACGAAGGGCTCGGCGCCAATCGCGACGACGCTCGCCAGGAGGTTGCCACGCCGGAACATGAGCACCTGGAACGCCATGTTCACGTTCGAGTTGCCGATCTTGCCACTCGTGTAGGCCCAGGCGGAGGACTCGTTGCCAACCGGGCCGGGATCCGCCGAAATGACGAGACCGGACGAGCCGATGTGCTCGGCGAAGTAGGTGTAGGCGGCGTCGGCGCCCTCTTCCGTCTCGAAAAGATGCACTTCGAGGAGCACGCGGATGCCGCCATTCAGCATGCCTTCGAGCCGCCCTTCGGGGTCGACCGCGGTGGAATAGCCGTCCTGGTAGCCCCACCCCTCCATCATCGCGCGCCCCTCGGCGGGGGAGGCGAACGCCTCGTTGTGCGCGGTGTAGTTCTCCGCATCGAGGACGTAGGTGTTGCGGATGTCGGTGATGTAGCCCGTGCCGAAGTCGTCGGGATTCAAGAGCGAGTACTTGCTCGCCGGGCCGTCGAGGCGGGGTGCGGTCGTGGTGTCGACTGTGGCCGGGTTGGTGCTGGGTTCGATAGAGGGGGCAGTGGTAGCAGGGTTGTCGCCGGGGGTCTGGTCCGTGGGCTGTGCGTTGGCGGTTG
>JALOAP010000294.1 GCA_023228745.1 Dehalococcoidia bacterium
TTGAGAATGCGACATTTGTCAGCGATTCTTTGAGTGCCCAATTAAAGACGCCCGCCAGGGATCATCAATTGTGCCTTGCACACCTGTTGCGGGAATTAAATTACTTTGAGCAAATTTATCACCACCAGTGGGCGACTGAAATGAAGGATTTGTTGACCAGGGCTATTAAATTGAAAGATATCATGTCCCCGGAACAGTACACCGGATCATTTGGTCAGCGAACGGCAGTGATCAATGAATTTGATATCCTGATAAACCAAACATTGCCGGACACTGTTCCCAAAATAGTCCCTTTCCAAAAACGATTGAAAAAGCGCAGGCATCAGGTATTTAATTTTCTGTTTTATCCTGATGTTCCTTATGATAATAACGGTTCTTATCACAACTTTTCAGTTATCAAAACTTCCCGTCTGGAAGAGCTTATATTCAAGCATATCCGCTCAGGAAGTTTGGATAACAATAAGGTCATTTCGTGTATATTCCAAAAGCTTCGGCCAAACTTGCATTTTCAGGGAGCAGCCATTTCTTGGGCAGGTTGTTTACCTCTTCGCCAGCCATTTTCTCAATGGCCTCCCGCTTTTGGCGGTCAGTCACTGTCTGATAGATTAACGTAGATTGGTAGCTGCTATGTCCAAGAAGCTCCATGATTTCAACAAGATTGAGCCCCTCTTCCCTCCAATGGGTAGCGCGGGAATGCCTCAGGATGTGGGCGTGCATGTCCAAAGGAACCTCGCTACATTTAAGGTGAGCTCTTTCAGCATACATTTTCAGTCGCTTTGATATCGCTGGTTGCGTCAATTTAGCACGCATATTATGGCACGGAGAGTAGAATACAAGATCATTTGCTTTAGGCGTACGACCATGAAATTCATTCATATACGAACTAAGACAGTTGACCAGATTATCCAGAAGAGGGATTGTTCTCAGTTTGTTGCCCTTGCCAAGGACGTGAACTGCCCCTTTCCCTTTAGTCATGGTCAAGTCTTTGACTTTCAAGGAAAGTACCTCATCCAAACGCATCCCGGTTCCGTATGTCAACAGCAGGTATGCGTAGTCCCGACGGCCGACATGACTATTCAGGTCCGGTTCTTGGAAAAGAGCCTTTATTGCTTCCTTGCTGATGCTATTAACCTCCCGCTGCGGCTCGTGGATGGGTTTTACATGTTTCTTCGCAGCATCATAAAGAGATGCCAGCCCCATATCTTCACCTCCCATGAACAAGAGTAGTCTCTTTATGGCCGCCATCCTGTTGTTGCACGTCGAAGAAGATGCTCCTGTAGATGTCTTCATCCAGGCAACCCATTCGTTCAAGACGTTTGCAGAGAAGCAATCAGCACTCAAGTTGAATGGAGTAAGGCCTTTGTATTGGCTTAAGAAGCCAGAGAACATTCCCAATGATGACCGATAAGTTCTTACAGTATGAGGACTCTGAGCCCCAACAGAAGGCAGGTATGAACAGGTCCACTTGTGAACCAAAGCACTCAATCTCAATGATTCTTGCAGTGCTGCATCTCTTTTCCTACTCTTTCCCATGGCACGATTGATTTTGAAGAAGATTACTGAAAGAGTCTCCGCTACATTTCTCTACTTTGTCATGCAGGACGGGAATATAATGGAAATAAGCACAAGTCATAGCCGGGGAACTGTGCCCCATCGAACGCGCCAGGAACATCAACTGTCCATTCATCTCACATCCGATACCATCCATAGCTTCGATGTTTTGGGTGGCATACAGGTGACGAAAGTCATAAGCCCTAGCCGGTTCACTACTCACACGGGACCAGATATCTCTGAAGTTGTAAGACTCCCACCTTGGATCATGAGGATGACCTTTTGCATCGGGAAAGAGCAAAGCGGATACTGGCATCAACCTGGATAGAGATTCTATATACCTGTTCAGGAGCCCGAGCATACTTTGGTGCAAAACGACGCGATGTTGCGCACCACCTTTGGATTTACGAACCGACACTACACCCGTAGTGAATTCTATGTCAGAGATATTCAGCCATCTGGCTTCACACGTACGCAACCCAGAACTCCGCAGCAGGCGAAAGAAGACAGGTGTCTCCAGAGCGCTAAGCCTCGCACTGATAGTCTTATTCCGCTCGCGTTTGGCGAGACATACTCGATCGCACTCTACAAAAAACTGATCAAGTTCTTCATCCGTGAAAAGATGGGGAGAAAAGGACAGATCCTTGACATATTTTTGGCGTTTGGATCGGATATTAGTCATGCCCAGTTCACGGAGATAATCAACGAAGTTCCAGACGCAAGTTGTTCTCACTCTGCATGAGTTTCCATTTTCGCTATCGCGTGGATTACACCATGCAAGCATCCCCTCTACAAGCTCCGATTGCTTTGGAAAGTTATCGAAGCAATATTTGTCGAAGTTATGGAGATTGTCACTATAAGTTACGCTCCAGGTATCAGCGGCTTTGCGACTTAGCACGAACTCATTCATTAGCAGAGCAAGTCCGGATAAATAAGGCCTTCGTATCATATCGCAAACACTCTATTATCAACAGGATATCGCTCGATGCTTATTGCACAGGCCTTGAGATGTTCAATGTCCGTATCGACATAGGGATGCAAGGATTCTTCATGTTTATGCCCAACGATGCTCGATACGGTAGCGCAATCTGTTCCTTTGACAAGAAGGCTTGTGACGAGATGATGACGCATTACCCTGACGCCTCGTGCCCTTCCTTGGGTCCGAACACCTGCGGCATCGAATACCTTGTTTATAATGGATCCAATTTCCTGAAAATCAGTATGCGGATGAGTCGCGTGAAGAAAGATCTTTTCGCTATCAACAGAGGGACGCTCAACTGTGATGTAATCAAAAAGGGAGTTGCCCATCGCCGCATTCAAAGGAAGATTCAGTGGAACACCGGTTTTAGATTGCACCAAATGGATACTCTCATGCTTCCAATCAATGTTTTGCATACCCAGACTGGCGATATCGGTGCCTCGCAGTCCCACAAAATACAATATCCATCCCATTGCACGTTCCATGTGGCTCAAACTGGACTGTTCATTCTTGAGACAATCATAGACTTTTCGGGACTCCTCCGGCAGCAGATAATCAAACAGCTTTCTTGGTTCCCTGATTTTGGGGAGAAGGCGTATGATTCGCATAGCTTGCTCCCTATATTTGTCAACAACAGTCCCCAGAACCATCTTTATGAGATGGCAATATGAACCTCTACGAATAACCTCGTTACCATCATGAAAGAACCCACATATCATTCTGGGCTCAATGTCGGTCAACGCATTTGCTCCACTGTCTTGCATAAAGAGAAAAAAGTTCAGCGCTGCACGATATTCGGTGTAAATAGTTTTGTTTGTTTTCCCTTCAACTTTTCGAATAACAGAATGGTTATCAATGATCTCCTTGAATTCATTACTCAGTGATTCATATTTCGATGGTCCCGCCATGAACCCGACGGCGACGCCCTGAGGGTATTTCCCGTTAATGTCGAAATTCCAGAGGAGTCCAATATAGGATTTGAGTTTTTTATAGCGAGGTTCCCCAGGCTGATATGTAAACTGCTGTGCAGCATAACCATAGAAGTCCTCATAAGAACAGATTTCCGGCTTATGCCCCTCTTCAATGGCGAGTTTAAGACATTTGCGAGTCATCCAAAGCGAGTCATCTTTGTACCCCTTCTCGATCAGGTAGTCGAGTAATAAGTGTTTTGTTGATTGTAGATGCGTTGTGTCCATAATTACAATTTATTTTTGGTTTGGACACAAAGTTCTATAATATTATCAAAACTTTTTTATGCCACCATACAGTAGGTCAGTGGATTATGTAAAATGTTTTCGATAACTAAAAAGTTGTGATAAGAACCGTTATCCAAACTTTTGGATAACGGTTCGGAGCGGGCAATTCGAAATGTGAAAGTCAAACAGAAGGTATCGGGAAGCTTCCGTTCAGAGCGAGGTGCCGAGATATTCGCGGTATTGCGTTCCGTCGTTGACACGATCATCAAAAAAGGAGGAAATCCTTTCGGGTCAATCCGGTTTGCTATCAATGTTGCCGCGAGCAAAAACGATTTTTTGAGAAGACAAAGTTAGTTATTCAGACCTGAGTAGTTACAAATTATTTAAGAACTACTGGGATAAGATTGAACCTGCTGACGATGAGAATTCCGATCTGGCACGCCAACGTCTGGACAGGATCCACCATACCATAAACCTGCACCGATCGGAACATTTAGATACCGGTAACATTCGTTTTCTCACAGGCCGGAAGGCATCAGTTATCCGCTTACTATCGAGGGCTGCCGTCATCCTTTTAATTCCGGTAATTACCTTGCTCGTTTATACCCGTTTTTTTCCATCCGGACATTTTGCCTTACAAAGTAAACATCAGAAAATCGAAATACTCTCACCTGCCGGTTCAAGAACTCACCTTGAATTAGCCGACGGTACGAAAGTCTGGCTGAACCATAGCAGTAAGCTGGTATACCCGCAAAGGTTTACCGGTAAAACAAGAACAGTTCAATTAATTGGGGAAGCTTACTTCGAGGTTGCCCCGGATAAAGCGAAGCCTTTTATCGTCGAGTCAGACGGAATGGC
>JALOAP010000002.1 GCA_023228745.1 Dehalococcoidia bacterium
GCCCCGTCAAGATACGCTTGCGCCCGAGCATGATCTGTCGTCCCCCAATAGCCGCGAGCTACCCTGACAGGATTCTGCTCCCCCATCACGCTGATTGCATACGTCGCCTCGTGCCTACATACGCCCGTGACTGTATAGCTCTGACAGCCTTCAAGTATCCATACCGTCAGCACCGCCCCGGCGATGGCGAAACAGATTATGGAGGCGCGTAAATAGGGGTTCATGGCGCACCCTTCGCTTTTGCCGCGCGAAAGCCGATGACGCTGGCCGCGTTCAACGGGCCGTTGGCCAAGTTGAGAAAGAACACCCCGGCGATCGACGTGAGGCTGAAGTAGCCGCCGCGGATCGCGGCCCGCAGGAAGGTCTTGCTGTGATAATACCCATCGTTGCCGTAGGCCGCCGCGCCCGACACGTCCGCCGTCGCGGGCAACGCAAAGGCTTTAAGGTCGGCATCAGCATCCCGAAGTGTCAGGATCTTGTGCCCGGAAGTCATCCCGGCGGTGATGTCGGTGGCAACCAACTTGAAGATTACGAATGTAGCAGTCCCGTTGCCAGGAGCATCTCCGTTGGTGAGCACGAGCGTCGTTGCCGTCGTGTCGGTAACGGCATAGAGCGCACCAGCGCCGCTGGCGGCTTCGGCAATATACACAAAACAGTTTGTGTTAAACTCATCAACCGTCCAATCCTTCAGCCAGTTGACGCCGGCACCATCGACGGTCAAGGTTGGAGATGCGCCACCGGACCCGCTAATCGTCCCTCGCCCATACGGCGATCCGGTGTAGGTGGTATCGAGATTCGCCGGGACATACGGATACCCATCCGTGGACATCATCATCAAGACCCACTGGTTCACCAAGCCTTGCAGATCATAGACGCCGGAGGCCAGATGGTTGTGCGCCCAGGTTATAGGCCCTGTTCCCGGAAGCGCGCGGTTGTAGGATGCGTTCTCGGCCTTCAGATGTTTGTCGAGTTGCGCTGTCTCGGTCGTGTACGTTACGTCGGACGGCGGGTCTGTGTTGGCGTTTCCTCCATGCGGCTGTGTGTCGAGTTTCTTGCTCAGAAACGCAAGACTCGCCCACTCAAATGCACTTATTAGATGCCAGCCCTTACCCTTATTCGCACAGGCGATCATGGCCTGTGGAAACTGGATGTAGTCCCACACAGGGACGCCCCGCTTACTCACCGGGACAACTGATCCGGTCGCACCGTTATGCGCTACATCATACCAAGCATCCCCCGCCTCGTTTCTTGCTGACGGTTGGGAGTTGATGAACTTGGAGACATAGAACCCGCCGAAAGTGACGCCTGCCACATCGTCAGTCGTGAACTGCGGGATATAAACAGACTCATCCTCGCCATCACCTCTTGCCGCCCTCACGATTACTTGGTAGCTGGCCTCATTGTAGGTAAAGCTCGCATCCTTATACGCGAAGTTTTCCGTCGCCCCGCCCTTTGCCGAGACGATCAGTACGCCGTCCGTGCTTCCCCACGTTACGGCCTGAACCTTGTTATTCGCATCGCAGGTTTCAGTCCCGGCAGAAGTGAAATACTCGCCCACTTCAAGCCCTGACCCGAAGTGATCTAATTCGGTTGCCGTGATTTTATAGAGCGTGAGAGCTGTCAGCGTGCCAGAGTTGATTTCCGCCCCCAAATCCTCCCCATCTCCCGCCCCCGCGAGATAGCCCCGGAGCATCCTGCCCGAAGCATCGTAAATCTCGACGAGGTGGCTGCCGTCGGCATAGGGCACGAGGGCCGCGCAGGCATCGATGAACGCCGTGCCGTCAACGGAGGAGATGCGGAGGGCGCTTATCGTGCCGCGATATGCTACTTTCTGAGGTAGTAAGATCATGTTAGCCCTCCACAGCCCACGGGCCCGCAACGGTGTAAACGTGCCAAGTCCATGCCGCCGCCCCTGTCTGAAGGGCGATAAACTGCAAAGCCGCGCCTACGGTTGCGTTGGCTATCCCGATATACTTCCCCGCCCCCTGCGCTACGCCGTCCCAGACGAATATCTCCGACCCGGTAGGATCGAGGCGGTAATACTTAGCAACAGCGGTGCTCAGGGCAACAATGAAGTTCCCGCCTGCAAAGGCCGTAGGGACGGTGACGGTACAATCAAGAGACTGATTGTAATTTGAGATTAACCCTCCGCTGCATTGATTGGCTGTAAGGGTGGCGTCAGCGGTAACTATTTCTGCGTCTTCATCCAACAGGGAGCGGAGGGTTCCTGCCGTAGTCGCACCGATGGCCGCCCCGTCTATCGTGCCGCCGTCAATGTCGGGCGAATTGATGTCCTGCGAAGTGCTGCTGTTCGGGTCTTTCCCGATGTTTCCGTCAGTTCCGATTGCCATGATGTTATAACCTCCTTATGTAAGCCGACGGCCAAACAGATATGCCCTCATTGTGGTCTGATCGGCGGCATTCGTACGCACCCGCAATCTTGCGTAGGGCAAAAGCACCTCGATGGAATCCGCCTTTGCCGTCGCCGCCGTCACGGTGATCGTCGTGGTATAATCCGTATTCACTCTGTCGGCAGACTGATCGACATAGGCATAGGCGTTCCCGCTGGTGTTGATTGTCGAAAGCAAGTGGCTAAACTGGTCCACCTCTTTCCATTCGCCCTGCCATTCTTGGTTGACGGTAGCCGTCACGCCGCTTTCGCCTGTGCCAATGGCTTCCTCCACCGTCACTTCATTCGCCGCAACGGTGGCAAGCGTCTTTGTTCCGTTGCTGTCGGCGTTGGAAAATCCGGCAAAAACAACCTTTTCCCGGGCAGTCAGCCCGCTCCCGATCCCCGTCGCCGCGTATTTCTTTGTCGCCTGCGTGGTCGTGATAGAGCCAGTGAAATACTGCAAAAGCTCAGTGGTCGAATCCAGTTTGATCAAAATATGGTCTTTCATTTCGTATCTCCTTTTTGGCTTTAGCCGTGAAATGTGAACAGGTTGCTCCGTTCCATAAAGCCGGTGTTGCCGTCGCTGGCGGCACTCGTTCCGCCGTCCCCGTAAGCCTTCACCGTGTAGGTATAGACAATTCCTGCAACCGCATCCTCATCGTCATAGGATGTAGAAGCCGTGTCCTCTATTTCCTCCCCGTCTCGGTAAACGTAGTAACCCGTAACCGGCCCGCCACCAGATCCGGCAGACCAACTGATCGCAACCTTATCCATGTAAGTTCCGTCGGAAGCCGTTACTCCGGTAGGCGTTGAGGGTGGAGCCGTGTAGTCCACGATGACCCATATATCCGTCATCGTAAATTCCGTTCCCGCATTTATGGTAGCGGAATAACCTGCCTCGATTGCGTTGATCTTCTCCCAAGTCCACGACACAGAAGGAACCCATGTGTTCGTGTTGTAACCCACTGCGATGTCTGACCATATCGTATAGGCCGTAAGGCTTTCGAGGGACTCGGAATCCAATTCAAACCTTGCCGTGCCTTGATTGGACCTTGCGCCCCGGTAATAAAATGTTACGCTATTGATCGTTCCGGTCTCGGAGGTTTGATCAAAGGTGAAAATTTCGCCAGTATCAACCAAGTTGCTAAACAGGTTTGTGCTGTCGCTGGCGTCGCGGACCAGTGCGTAATGGTTGGAACCGGATGAGGGAACCGCCGTGTTTGGCCCTGCATCGGTCAGAGGTCTTAATGTTACGGTCGCCATTCGTTGTTCTCCTTACGCGGGAACCGCAAAGTTCTTTGAAAAATCGCCGTAATACGTTGTTCCTGTGTATAGCAGGGTTACAATGTCGATGGAGTTCCCGTCCGTGCTCAACGTCGGGGCAAGCCCGCCGGACCAGTAGATCGTCGGCCATGTCTCGATGGTCCGGTTGCCCGTTTCATCCTGGATGAGTATGATTCGATACACCTGCCCGGAAATGGGATGGGAGAATGTCACCGTCCTGTTCTCACCCGCAAGCGTGACATATTGGGTCGTGCCGTTGGTCCAATCCACAGCAATCGTCGCGCCGTCCGAGAGTCCATAAGCCGATGCGCCCATGATTTTGGGGGATTTGAGAACAGAAAATTCCGACCCGTAGATAATGATATTTTTGCCGGATGCGGATGTTGCAAAGGTATAATCCGGCGTATCGCCCGTATCGTATTCAAACTCCACCTTCGCCACGGCGACGCAAAAGTCGGTTCCTGTTCGGGTATAAGTGCTGCTGTCCTCTAAAAGCATATAGCCGCTTGCCGTTTCCGTTTCCCCCGTCGGACAAAGCGTCAAATCCCCCACATTGCTCAACCCCCACACAATGCACTCATCCGAAGCTGACCAGATCGCATAAACGAAGGCGGGATAACTGGACCCGTTCGCGCTCGCATACCCCCAATAGCCCGTGGCATCCGCAAGCGTGAATGCCGCTTCCCCGCTTAACTCAGCCTGATCCCTGGTCCGCATTGTGTATCCTGTCCCGTTCGGGATATGCACCTTGATCGGCGTGTTTGCCGTCGGCGCAACGCCCGTGGACGACTCGAATATCTCAAGGCAGTTTACACTCGTCGTGTTGCGGATCACCTTCAGGCCGCTGACCAGCAGGGACACGGAATCATCCGGCCATGTCGGAAACCAGGCCCTCATGTCCGTATAAGTTGTCTGCTCCCCGTCGGCGCATACGATGATCCACAGCGGGATTCTTTCGGACGTGAACGACGTTGCGGAGGCATACACACTGCCGTCCGCCGCGACTTCAACGTAATTCGTCGCATCATCCGTGAGCGTAACCGTGCCGTCCTCTACTGTCGTCACTTCGTTATCCGTTCGGATATTGCCGCCGTAATAACCCCATGTCAGACCCGTTGTCGTGGATGCTTTCGTGCTGAATATCTGCGCCATCGTCCTCGCGCTGGATACATTCGTATAGATTTCGGCAAGCGCATCCTCCACGTTCGTTGCAGCCATATTGTCGGCGGAATCGTAAACGCCGATCAGCGACGCGCCCTTGCCGGATGTTGCCGCCGCGTAGTCCGTCGCCATGTTGTTGCATTTCTGGAACGCCGACTTGATCGTGTCCTTCGTCGCGCCTGTGAATACTATCGGGGTGATTGCCATTGCCCTGCCTCCCAAATAAAAAAGCCGGTAACCCCTTGTGGGAAAATACCGGCCTTAAATAGTGCTCAGTCTATGTCGTTCTATCTATTCCGTGGCGACCTCATCGTAGAGGACATCCGAGCCGTCGCAGTAATAATCTACGTTGTCGCAATAGAAGATTTCACAGTTCGCCAAGATGATCCGCCCAAACAACTTGTCGTAATAGGTTGTGGTCATTGCAATTTTCCCCCTGATAAAACCTCATTGTAAAACTGGATCGCCTGAATGAGCGTATCCTGATTTTCCTTATTCAACCCGTTTGTAAATATCGCCTGCTCCTGCTTGTTCAGGCCGCTTAACGGGTGCATGGCCTTCAGGGAATCAGTCATACCCTGCTTGATCTGTTCCTTTGTCCGCCCCTGCTGTGCCGCCACGGAAACATATTCCGTAAAGTATTTTGAGAATGCCTGTTTGTCTCCATATTTCATCGACAATTTCATATTGTATAGCGCATCGCCTGCCGGGGTGAGCCAAAAACCTTCGGACGTTTTGCCCAACTTTTTCAGAAAGTCATTCTTCAGGTCGAATACCGTGCGATATGCCGATTCACCGGGGTTTATCGTGTAAATGAACGTGTTCTTCAGGGATTCCTTGTAGCCGCGAGAAGGCTTCCCGGCCATTAGGATATATTCATTTTCAAGGCCGAAAGAACGTGCAATATGGAGGTATCGGTCACGGATGGTTCCCGGCTTAAAGATGTCGGGAAAAGCCGATTTACGCGACAAAAGTTCTCCCGTCAGTTTTGTGAACGGAACCCCGCCGCCGATGACCTTGTTCAGCGGGGCTTCCATCGTTTTCTTCGCCTGATCCTGTAATGCCTCTTTTATTGTCTTGTCGCCGTTCAGGTATTCCCCCACGATGCGTGGCGCATAGTCCAGCCCGAACCATGAAATAAAGTCATCCAGCGTTCCCATTCGGTTAAAGTATTGGATGTCGCCCTTTTCATCCCTTCCGAGAATAATATGGGGCTTTGTCCTTACGTCAACCGGGAGTTGCTTTTCCTCTTCGGGAAACATAGTGTTGTTATAGACGGCAAGCATGGATGCGAAGGCCGACATCTTGATTGCCAGTGATCCTATTTTACGTGCAGCGGTGATGGTGGTTGCTCCGAGTTTCTTGCCGATGGTTGTGGATAGCTCCCCGTCGTTGGCCGCATTTTTGAATAACTGGATATATCGCTTAAAATTGACTTCCTGCCATGACCAGAACGGGATTGCCCTTTCCCGAATGGTCTGACCCGCAACGGAAACGCGGTCATACGCGCCGAGCAAGTCATTGGACAACCAGAACGCTTTGTCGTCAATATCCCGCAAACTATTTATCATCTCCGGCTTCGACGCTCCGTATTTCAGAGGATTGCCGCCGTTTTTAACAAGCTGTTCCTTAAAATCCAGAAAGTTCGCATACCGCAAAATGGATTCGCGGAAGTCGGTCGTGTATCGCGCAATCTGCCAATACTTCTTAAATAGATTCGCAGATCCACCCCTTTGCTCATAAAGTCGGGAGAACATCCACATCGGTTTAAGCGAATCCATCTCCTGTGCTTGCAATGTGGAGGACATCCCGCCGCGTTCAAACCACTTTGCCATGTCTTCCGTCATGGGCTTCATGCCGAAATATACATCCCCTAATTCCTTAACAGCTTGCGGGACTTTTCGGAACCCGGATGCGTTGCCCAAAAAGGTCGCTTCCGCGTCGCCCGTGAGGTTGCGGGTATTGTATTTGAAATACCTTCGGGGCTGAATTAGTTGCCATTTCTTCCACCCCGTCATAATTTTCTTGTCAAGTGTGGAAAGCATTCCCGTTGAGCGTTCCCTTGTAAGGTTATTCAGCGTATCCGCCACTTCCTGCCTGACGACCCATTCCTTCCGCTTCCCGCCTACTGCAATGGCTTCCCTGAATATATCCGTCCCACTGCCGAGAATTTCATCAATGTCGCCCTCCATGATCTTGGCTGCGGTTTTCTCATCTACCGTGAGGACGGGATGGAACACGCTCCCCTCTTTCGGTTGCCATGTCGTGTATCCTTCGGGTATGGCCTTATGCCAATCGTCAACCCCCGCTTCTTTCGCCTGTGCTTTAATCTTTTCCGCTATATCTTCGCCCGCCTTGATCTTCGTCAGCGTCTTTGCCGTTTCCGCATCGTGAAGCATCTGCGCCATGATCTGGTGCTCTGCTTCGAGGTAGTCGGTATTGTAGAGATTGGCTGCACCCTCCCGACCCTTCATGTATCCCTTTTGCGGGGCACGCAACCTCTTCCCGGTTCCGAAAATCCCGTTACTCTCGACGTAATCCAACACTTGATGCCGATAATAGTTCTCTCTGAACATATCCTCGACATTGGACTTGTAAGGCTTCATGGCCTCGATGTATTCGGCTTTGACTTGCTCCCACATCGCCGTTCGCTTCTCCAACGCCTGCGCTATTTTGGGGTTGGCCTGGATCAACGCATCCAGTTTTCCCTTTTCGGCGGTTAGGGAATCCGGCGTGAACTTGAACGGCAATTCCTTTTCATTCGCATACAGGCCGCGATTGTAGTCGGATACAAGGTCATCCAGAACCACCTTGCGATTGAACAGGTCATATTCCGCCCTGTTGAGGCCGGAGAGCGTTTCGCCTATGTTTCGTGTGGTCCTGTCCGCGACAACATCTTTCTGCTTTTCAAGCCGTTTCAAGTCGAAAACGAGTTGAGCGTTTTCCTTTTTGTTGGCAAGATGTTCAAAGTCGCGGGTGAACCTGTGGCCGATTTCGGTTGCCACGACCTTTATTTTCGTGCCGATGGTATCCGGCTTTATACCCTTTGCGGATTGGAACAGCTTTTCCGTTTCCGGTTCCGCAAAGGTGTATGCCGGCTTTGTTTCTTTTTTGCCTATATCAAGGCCGACCTTCCCCGCCTGTCTCTGTGCCGCTTGCTCTTTTGCGAGAAGGTCGAGGCCGCCTGTTGGCGTCATGTTCGTTTTTGACAGAGGGCCACGGCCAATTTCCGTTTCTGGATTGATAAGGCCGAAGGTTTGTGCTTCCGAAAGACCCTCCATCGTTTCCGTCTTGTTACTGAATTGTGGATTCTTTTTAATTCCGTCTATGGCCAGAGTTTCTTCAAGCGGAACCTGAATCGGCTTGCCGTCAACAAGTGTCAGAACCCCATCCTTTTCAGTTGCAACTTTGAAAACTTCCCCATTCCTAATGACCTTATCGCCCTTTTCTAAGTTGTAAGCCTGCACCGATTCTGCTGGTTCATAGCCCCGCCTAATTAGGTCATAATTACCACCACTTCGCGCTTCAACCTCTCCCGCCATCTCCTTGCGGAATTGTTTTTTCGTTTTCGCCCCTAACATCAACTGCATCATTGTATCGCCATCAGCGAATCCCGAATCAGCCGCAAACTCATCAAGTCGTAAATTCCCCTCTTTTGTCACAATGCCGGGGCGTTTTTTCATCAACTCCTTTACAGTTTCTTCTCCGTAGTCCTTAAGTAATATCTCTTTATTCAGACCACCACCCTGTTTGATCTCGTTCATAACAGTAAAGATGGGGTCGCTTTCTTCGATAGATATGCCTACTGTCCTCTTCACTCCGGGGATAGTTTCACCAACAGTGGCTTTTTCAGCGGATGCTGAAACAGGCTTTTCCGGTGAAACAACCTCATCGCCTTTTGTCAGAAATTCCTCCGCACTCACGGTTGCCTTCGGAGCGGCCTTCCCCGCTGTTCCCGTAGCGGCTTCAGCAGACACCTTCGCCTCTGGCGTAATGCTTTCCATGACGCCCTTCGTCTGCCGTTTAGCAGAGGCTTCCGCCAACGGTTTCGCGGACACGGCTTTTGCCACTCCCTTTGCCCCGGCCTTCGCCAATGCTGGAACTTCCGAACCGCCGCCGGTGATCCATCCCAACGCCTCGCGTCCCGCAACCAGCCCCTTGCTTACCAATCCCCCTGCCGCTTTTGCCCCTGCAACACCCCCCATAGCAAGCGCAGAGATAGGGTCTTGGAAGAAACCGGGATCGCCCGTAGGAACTTCCCGGCGAATCATCTTCCCTTCCGGCGTGAACTCGACTTCCTTTTCCGGGCCGTATTCCCCCCCGATATGGCCCATCGTGATAAAATCAAGCACCTTGTCCTTTGTGGTGCGTTCAGAAAGAAATTCCTCCGCGCTCTCGCTTTCCTTAGACTCAAGGAACGCAATCGCGCTTTCTTTCCTCGGTTCGGATTCTAAAAACTGTAACGCATCCATCATTTATAGCCGAAATTTGATTGGAGGATCTTCGCCGCCGCTTCCTTCGTGATCTTCTTGTTCCGATACGCATCCCTTACTTCGTCTGCCGTCTTGTAGGACGTTTGTATCTGTGGCTTCCCGCCCTTATCCGTTCCCGCATCCTTTAACGGCTTTATCGCCCCTTTCGGAGCAAATTGTGACACATAGTCGCGTTCCGTTTTCAGGGAGTCGATCGCCTGTGTGATGGCTTCCGGGTCTTTGGATTCAAGCAATGCCGCTAATTGCGGGTTTTGTATCGCCATTGCGGTGTCGAATTTACCGGATGATTGCAACCTTGCAATGGTGGCGTCAATCGTCGAAATACGGGAAAGTGCCTGCTTGGGGGTGTATTCCGGCTTTTCGGGTTTTTCAACCGGCTTTTGAGGAATAATATCCCTGTAAACCCCTTCCTGTGCCGGAGTCAGCTTTTTCCCCGCCGCTTTATCCGCAATCAGTTGTTCCTTCGTCTGCCCCGGTGTCACTTTCTCCGGGGACATCATGGTTTTCAGGGTATCTTTTTTGAAGGATTCCGCATCGTCATACATCTTTTTGACAATCGTGGGGTCCATCTTGCCGTTGATTGCCAGTTTAACAATCGTATCCTGCTTCTTTGCCAGAACCTTTACCAGTCCGCTGTAATCCTTTGCCTCGACACACTTTTGGGCTTCCTTGTCCCAATCGGTGATTTCATTCAGTTTGTATGCCGTATAGACATCTTCGGCCTTCTGCCCCGTCTGCAATGCCGTGAGAACGGATTTCGGGACGCCGGTTTCCTTTGCAATGTATTCGACGCTCTGCGCCATGCTTTGCTGAAATTCAGCAGACTGTGAACCGCCAGTGATAGCGTCGTTTACGGCAAGAAGTTTCTCGGTTTTCGTCAATCCTTGGAGAGCTTCGTTCGCTTTCTTCCATCCGGAATCAAAGGCATCTGATTTCGCTTTTTTATTTTCAATCTCCTTGCCTATGATGTCCAATTCCGTTTTGCGCTTCTCCTGCTCATTCTTTTGCGCCGAACGTAAAGCCCGTGAATTGGCATCCTGAACAAGATTCCACGGGATTCTTCCGCTGTATCCGGTCGCCATCCCGGCTTCGGCGTTCTTGTCCATCTGCCCGACTTCAATATCGCGCATCTTCTGCTGTTCCTGTAAGGCCAGCTTTTCCGCTTCCGCCTCTGCCTTCTTTCGCGCATCTTCCCGCTTGTCGAATCCCGTAACGAGGCTCGTCGCTACATCCGATATAACGTCACCCTGATACACGGGATAGCCGTGATAACTCGACCACGTGGCCATGACAGCCTCCTATAACTTATAAGTTGCTATACCAGTTGCCAAACCAGTTGGACCCTAAAACGGTTCCTAACCCTTTAGCAAAATCTCCCCACAAACTATAAGCACTTGCCGTATTCGCCGCATTAGCCTGCATCCCGGCGACTGCCAATGCCGTGGCCGCATTCATGTCGATCCCGTAGATGCTCGTATTTGCCGACAACTGCGTCTGCCAATTTGCGGCATTCGCATATAGACCCGCAACGCCAAGGGACGTGGATGCGTTGAGATTCGCAATATCCCATGAAGTTTCCGCTTCGAGGTTCGCAATGTCCCATGCGCTCGCAAGCTGCGCCTCCGCAATGGCCTGATTGCTGGCAAGTCCCGCAATGGCGAGAACGGAATTGAGGCCCAAAGCAAGATTGCTGATATTGCTCTGCGCCGCCGTTTCGTATGCGTTCTGCCCGATTCCCAGAAGGTTCGCCTCGCGCTGGATAAACTGGTTCGCCTTGTTTTGCATATAACCGAGCTGGCTGGTGTCAAGGCTGGATATGACGGAAGCCGCCGCGTTGGAGTAGGCTTTTAAGTTCTCGCTGGCAATCTCCTTCATCATGTTCCGGCCAACCGTTCCGTTCAATACGCCCCGGTTGACCAGATCGACAATCGCCGCGTCAAGGTCTTCTGCCGTGACTTCCGCAAGCTCGTCTTTTAGGATTTGCAGCGAGTTTGATTCTATCTCATCAAATAAAGCCTTCTCTTCGTCGGACAACTGCCCCGTTGCCGCGCCTTCCGCACGCGCCGCTTCCAGATCCGTCAGAGCGTTTGCCGCATAGGAAAGGCTCTGTTTGGCATACTCAAACGCCTGCTTCTCTGTCGCCTCCTGTTCGGGGCTTTTCGCATTCGCAAGCATCTCCTTGACCATAGCCTCATAGGAACTAAGGCCGCTGCTGGTCCTGATGCCGTAACTTGTGCCGCCCCCGCCTCCGCCCCCGCCGCTACTGGAAGAACTGCCGGACCAATCGCCGCCGGACTCTTCGCTTGCCGCCGCGTCCTGCTTGTATTTCCGGCCCTCATTCGCCCCGCTGCGGACATAATGCTCTTTCAGAAATTCCGTAAGCGACGGGACTTCCGTAATCGACCGGCCCCAATAGTCGGAATAGACGTTCGGGTTGTCCTTGATTTCGTTGTAAAACGTGACAAGATCCGGGTTCAGGTATTCGTAGGTCGTAACGTCGAAGTCCGTAGGCAGCGCGGATTCATCATATCCAATAGCCATAATTCACCTCACACAATCTCAATCCGTTCCTTGACATCCCAGGAGATAGATGATGGATAAAATACAAAGTTTTCCCCAAGCGTTTCATGCGTCCACTTGACGGCCAACGCCTTCCCCGACACGCCGAGAAGCCGTATATCTTTCCGCTTCAATCCCGTCCCCGGCCATGAGGAAACCGTCTGGGCGGACAGGTCCGTGTAATTGGTCGAATCCCTGATCTCTTCCGAGTCCATGATGTCCGTGGCATAGGATGGGGTCATGGTCAGCGTTGTCTTTGTCGGCAGAATGCAGGTGGACATTTGCTGAAAATGCTTCCGCCACTCGTAGCAATCCGGGTTGGTCACATCGCCGTCATCGTCGCGTTCAAGACCCGCACAGGTGATTGTAAAATACCTCTTGATTGCCACACCGGAATCGTCGTTCGTGTTCATGTCCAGTTGTCGCACATAGCCGTCATAATATCCGGCGTAAATGTCGCTGATAGACCCGTTCATCCGACCGCCGAAACATTCGATGTTCATGTCCGACATCGGATACACGGCGTATCGTTCCGTATCCTTCATAAATTTGTAATCCAAGACAAAGACAAGGTGCGTCGTGGCGGATGTCGGGATCGTCACCCATAACTGTTGTTTTTTCTTGTAATGGTAGAAGTGCGAATAATAGAGAAGGTCTTTGTCGGCTACCGACTCGATATATTCCCGAAAGTGGGGAATGACCGACGCGGTTTCAACATCCCCGTATTCCTGTATGCCGCTTAACCTCTTAATGTCGAAACCGTCCAGAAACAGCAGATCATTCCCCACCTGTTCGATGGCCCAAGGCGACGTGAACCCGACCGAATCCCCGCCCTTGCAGTATATCGGCTCAATGCTCAACTTCGTTGCGGCAGTCGGGTTTGTTGAACTGTATAGCTTATACATCGTGTTTTTCTTGCCGATGATGAGCCAGTCGAAATAGCCCCTGATGCCGATGATCGGATCGCCCTCGTCGCCCACGATCTGCTCCACAATCCCCGCATCGGTGCTGTTCGTCGTCCAGTCCGTAGGGTCGGAAACGCAGCATCCCGTCAGGGTGGCAAGGTCGGTCGAATCCCCGCCAAGCCACACGCGATTGGACCATACCGCAATCGACTTCCCCTTGGGCGGGGAACCGGCAAGATCGCCGTAGGTGGAGGTGTCTGTGATATACTGCGGATTATCAGATCCCTCGTTGATCATGATGGCCTTTTCCCCAAATGTCACCCACTGCGCTTTTTTAGCGGACGTGAGGGTAAACAGGGGTGTCATGGTCTGTGTGTCCGTGTCGAGATAGCCGACAATGTTTCCGTAATTCGCAAGCAGGAGGGATGTATCTCCGTTCAGAAATTCATGGAATGACTTTACGGGATAGTTGAGTTTATTTCCGTGCATCTTCCCCGTCCCGCCCCGTCCGGTCAAAAGCGAATTGCTCAACGGTATGACATTAGCCGCGTCCGCAAGGGCAGTGTCCTGAAGCTGTGCCGGGGGCGTGCTATAATCAACCCCATACAGAAAAGGCCCGAACATCTTCTTTGGCATGGATCACCCGTAATAATCGGTTTTCTTCATCCGCACCGGAATCGTCTGCTGTTTCGTATTTAATTCATTGTCGAGCTGAATCAACGCCTGAATCTGCTGCTCGTAATGCATCCTTAATTCGCTCCTCTTCTGAGCGTCGGAAAGCAATTCCATCGCGCCGTAATAGATCCCCCCGCACTCCAATGCATATTCAAACTGGCTCCATATCGGATCGACGGAAGAGGATAGATCGGCGGGAAACGCGGAATAAAGCAGGGAAATCTTGTAAGCCCCATCGGGAACGGGATAGAACCTGAACACCCACAACTTATTTGTCGCATCGTAATCAAAGCAGAACTGCGACGGCTTGCCCGTTTCCCGGTAGGTGTAGTTTATGTAATACTCCGTCGCGTCGGTCATGGACCCCGTGGAAAGAACCGTGATCGTTCCGGCGACGTAATCCATCTCGTAATCCGTGTCCCGCGTGTAGGTCGTCGTTCCATCCTCATCGTCGGTCACGACTTCCGTGTATTGGACAATCGCGGGATAGCCAAGCTCAACGGCGGTGTCATGATCCGAAGTGAACGCTTCATTCTCAATGAACGTGCCGCCCACCGTGCGCTGAAACTCTTCCGGGGTGATCTGGTCGATCACGTCATCGTTCGTTTCATCCTTGACGGTCAGAAATCCAGCGAAGTCGTCCGGCCCCTGATAGGTCTGCTGGCCGATGGTCGTTTCAAAAATGCTCTTCACACGCAAGGACTTGAAGCGGTATCGCAGCAAAATTTCACGCTTTGCGCGATTAGCCCATCTTAGGGCATAGGCCAGAAAAGCCGTATCGCTTAAATTTTGGCCTTCGCCAAGGGCATAGAGGATATTCTGCTCGATGCTGGTTGTGCTCATCTTTGCGACCTTAACCTTTCAACGCTTCTCAATTCCGGGTTGGATGGGTCGAGTTTTGCCGCAAGGTGGTTGAACCGGAACATGGCGCGTTTCAATTCCGGGTTCTTTTGCAGGGCCATTTCCGCCTTCACCGCCTCTTCAAATTTCTGGTGCTTCGTGTGCGGATCATCCCCCCTCGGATACCGCTGATAGAACATCGACGCCTTCGGCATATTCTCCTTCAGTTTTTCGGCAAGCTGCTTGTATTCCTTGTATGCCTTGTTCGCCGCCTCTCCCCTCAATGCCCGCGGGGTATGCCGTTCAAGCCACTGCTGCTTTTTCAGGATTTCGGCCTTGAATGCCGTTTCATCCTGTATGCGCGGGCTTTTGGTAAACAGCCGCTTGTCGTTCTCCAACATCGTTTCCAATTCGCGAATGTCGTTCTTGACGGCCCGAATCTGCGCGTCCGAAGCAAACACCGTTTCAGGCAATGCTTTGCTCTTCTTTTTCCTCATCCCCTCGCCTCCAATTCTTTTTCAAATAGGGTGTCTGATACCTGCTGTCATTCAGCACAAGAAACATCCCGTATCTGGCCGCTATGTCCTTTCGGTATCCTTCCTCCTTGTATGCCGCAAGCGGCTTGCTGTCCCGAACAATCCTCAAATCGTGAATGACATACTTCCCGGCCTTGATCTTCGGGCTGGTATCCTTCAGCCGTTCGTAATTGCCTTTGGATATGTCATCCCTTCCGTCCGTGCTTCGCCTCTTCTCCAGAGGGATCGCCACTCCGCACTTCGGACAGAAGGTTTCAATCTGTTCCTTGTAATCCTTCACGGCCCGTTTCCACCATCCCGGTTTCACTTCCCATCCCGCCTTGATGTCAAACAGGATGCTCATCGCCGCCGCAACCTCACAGAAAAACGCCCCGTTCGGATTGATCGACGCGCTCCAGCATCTTTGCAGCCAGCAGTGGTCGTAGATGTACCATTGGTCATCCTCGAATCCCTTGAACACCTCTTCCCCGGCCACCAGCGCGGGGCAATGGTAAATGTCATCCCGCGAATGGTCGTTGATGAAGATGTTTCCGAAGGTGCTGCATATCTCTTCCCGGTAGTGCTCCTTCCCTTCCGGCAGGCAGGTCCACAGCCCCGCCTTCTCAAACGGAACCTTCTCCCGAAACACCTTGCAGATTTCAGAGAACTGCGGATGCAAAAGCGGCTCCCCGCCCATCACGCCAATCATGTGCAGAAACCCTTTAAGCGAATCCACACCTTCCGCAACCTGCTCAACGGGCATGAAAAACGGTTTCTCCACATGGCCGACAAACCTCGTGCAATTCGAGCATTGATTGATACAGGCGTTCGTCAGCTCGATTTGCACCGTCTCCATATCCCGAATGCACCGCATCTTACCCCCCCCCCAGTTTCGGACATTTCAAACCCCATTTTTTCAGGGCTTCCTTCATCTTCACCGCTTTCTCTTCCGGGCCGCACAGGTAGTCGTGCCAGATGTATCCGATCTGAATCCCGTATGGCTCCAGAACCTTCATGGCCGTGGTATGCTTCAAGCCGTATCGGGCAATGTTCCGGCTTACGAGATAGTCGTCCAGAAGATGTTCTCGCGTGACCCCGGTTTTCGACTCCAACACCGCCGGAAAGATTTGGTCTATTGCGTATTCCATCGGCACGTCCAGCGGATGCCACAAATCCAAACACCAGTCGGACGCTACCGCAAACCAGTTGCATCCGCCGATGTATCGCCCGTCCCTCAGAAACGGCTCGTCATACCGCCAACGGATAGGCGCAAAGTCCTTCCCGTGGAAACATACCGTATCCTTATTCAACAGGGTCGTGATGTCGGGATAGTCCGGGTGGATCAGCGTGTCCGCATCAAAGAAGATGTTCCAGTCGTTTCGCATCAGCCTGCCGAGATCGTAAATCTGGAACTTCTCATATGCGGGCGGCTTGTCCGGGTTTTTCCTCGCTGTGATTTCAAAGAACTCCGCGCCGATCTTGTGCGCGTATGCCTTGATGTATGGGAACGTGATTTCCGTGACTTCCGGCGCGAAATTATCCACGTTCACCGTGAATATCGTTTTTTTGAGCTTCATCCCCCTCCCCCTCGTTTTTCATTAGCCTGCTGCTGCAAGCCTTTTCATCTCCTGCGCCATCTTTTCAGCCCACAACTGCCTTCGGTCGTAGCCGTAAAGCAGCCCGTCCCTCGACTTGAGGATCACCGACAAAGATCCGTGGACGTTTACCTTGATCCCCCGGCCCATCGCCATCCCGGTCCAGAACTCGACCCCAGGCTTTTGGTAGGCGTATTCCCCGAAAGTGGCCATATTCACGCCATACATGTCTATGGCGCGATAGCCGCGATAGATCGCAAGGGCAAGGGCGTAATCGACGGTATTGGTGAAATAGTCCGTCCCGAAGTGACCGATGATGTCGTCGATGGGATAGGTTGCAAGGTCGATGTAGGGAATGGCATGATCCAAACAGTATTGTCTTGCCGCGTCCGCTTCCCTCGCCTGCTCATCCCCCCATCGCCCATCATCATATACGTTCATGTCGATGGTCAGCGATACGGGGCGGCGCAAACACAGTTGCGTAATCCCCCAACTTTCGCCGTCCATCGGAGCCTTCTCCCACCCGGCCCCCTTGCCGATGATGTTTACTTTCATTCAATGTGGGGCGGTTTGCCCGCCGCCCCTTCGGGATTAAGTGTTAAGTCGTGTTGTCAACCGGAGGCACAGCCACGCCGCAGACGTTGGAGCAAGCCAGCCTGTTATTTGACGCCCTGAACACATTGAGGTCGCACTGCATTTCGTCCGCCATCGTTCCGACCGTTGCGCCTGCAGCCGCGCTAATCAGCTCGTTACCCGTGATGTAGAACAGGTCAGAATTGTCGTCGATGGTGATCGTCGCGGCCTGAATCAGATTGTCCTTGATGGTGCTCGGCCAAGAACAGGTAGTTTCGGCATTAATCAGGATGCCGACCGCCGCCGACTGCATGATGTCGTTGCCAACAATCTCCGTCGAACCCGCTTCGCCCTTAGCAATACTGATCGCCGCCGTGACATAGGCTCCCTGGAACCGACACCCATAGATTTTCAGGAACGGGCTTGCCGTCGCCTGAATGCCGATGGTCGTGGTCGCCGTCGCATCAAACGTGCATCCATGAAACTCACATCCCCCTGTGGTCGATGCCAGCGTTACAATCGGGGACGCATCCGCCGGAGCCTTGAACCAGATGTTAATGAACCGAGACCCCCAGTTGCCAGAATTGACCGGGACGTGATTCCCCGTAATGCCAGGCTTCTTGTTGGAATCGTAAGACCCGACGCCGATCACGTCGCACTTGTTCGGGAACGCCACAAGATCAGCCGTCTCCGTGTCGGCGCAGTAATAGATGGTATTGCGTCTCGCCCATCTATCCGACCCCCTGGCGATGTCCACGTTGGATACGGCAACGGCTTTTGCCAGCGTCTTGAAACATCTTTCCCAGGAGCTTCCGTCGTTGCTGTCGCTTCCGCAGTTGTTATCGACGAAGTAGGTGCTGCCTGAAATGTCCCGCTGGCCGCTGCCGAAAACCGGAACTCCGAAACTCGTGATCCCATGTGGAAAATTAGTGAATCCCATTTGCTTCCCTTTCTTTCCGGACCATTGCCCTGTCCCTTTTCGCCCTCATGCAATGGTGGGCGGGATCGAACCGCCCTTTACCCGTCAGCGAATCGGCGGGGGCTTTTGAGCATTACCCCCGCCGTCCGGTTGGTTTAGGCCACAAGATGGCCATAGATAAACCGCCAATCAGCCGACCCTACGCCGAAGCGCATATAGACCGACCATTTGGCCATCATCGTGTCGAAATCCCGGTCGTTCTTGAACTCTGGTTTCACCCTGTCGATCCAGTAAAGGAACTGTTTGATGAGACCGGAGTCAATGAAGAACCAGCTTTTCGAGTCCGTCAGACGCCGCCACACGGCCAGCTTGTACCGGCCATAGTGGAAGTTTTGGTTGTTGTTCGCCGTATCCACCTTGCCCTTGGAATTGATGATCTCGTATGCCGTTTCCTCCAGGTTCACCGGAACCAGAAGGGTGTCGTAATTGACATCCGCGATCTCGCCGCGATCGTTGAAGATCGAAGTGAGGCCGATTCTCCGGGTGGCCTCCACGGAAACCGCAGACAGCGCGGAAGTTCCCGCATTGTCGATGGTCGTGGAATCGTCCGGGGAATAGGGGTGGGAAGAAGAACACAGCGCAACGCCGTCGGCATTGTCGGTGGAGGTGAATGCGGTATTAAACACCGCCGCAGCCGCCTTCTCCCGCGTCCTTGCGACCGAAACGGCCAACTGCGCCGGTTTCTGGTCCATGATGCCGAACAGATCGTCGTCGGCCAGCTTACGTTCCACCTTGAACCCCAAAGCGTATTCGGGGAACGTGATGGTCTTGTCGTAGAGCTGACTGAAACTATCGTAGGTGATCGACCCGTCAAAGGTCGGAATGTCCCCCATGCCGCCGATTCCGGAAACCCTGTAATCGGCCCCGGAACTCTGCGACATGACCTTGAAGAGCATGGGAATCATCGACTCGTCGATGGCTTCCTTATACTCCGACTGATAGATTTTTCGGAACCTCGCATCAAGGAGGTCTCCGAAATTCTCACTGATTGCTACATTCGGAAGAGACATTGTTTAACCTCCTTGTTAGGCAGTGGTTTCGAGACCATGAACCCAAATGTTTGATAACGTCAACGCGCCGTTCGCGCTTTTGGGAGTGATGACGAAGTGATGATAGAACCTCGCATTGGGGATTTTCAGCCCCGCGTGCTTCGCGAAGTCCAGTCTCTGCTTCTGCATCCCCGGAGCCTCGATCCAGGTGGAAAGCCCCTGAACACTAAGCGTCCGAGACGAGGATGCGATTTCCGACTTGAGGCCGGTATAGGTCGCATCCAGAAGCAGGAGATTGGTGCAGGGCGGAGCGACATAGATGAAGTCGTCCGCCGCGGCCACGTCGTAGTTCAGATTCGGCAGTAGCTGTGCCGAGGCCGTGGTTGCGGTATCGTCGATATAGTAGAGATAATCCTTATTCGACCCGTTGAGGAAATACACCCAACCGCCGATAGGCTCATCCTGAACCACTGTAATCGTCAGATCGTCGGTTCCGGCGGTTCCCGTCGCCGCCGTGTCATAGTTTGCCGTTCCCGCAAGATCCGCAGCGGAGTATTCCGCTTCGATCACCGAAGAGGGGAAAATCGGCGTGACCTTCCGATAACGGCACGAATACGTCCCGTCATCCGGTAGGTAGTTCCCGCTGGTTCCGTGCTCTTCCTCCAGAATGCCAGCGATGTTTTCCAGCGCGGTAGTTTCCCCCGCAAACGTGAAGAATTTCCCATGATCGACATCATCAAAGTCCATCATCTTCACGAGCGAACCCCTATAGCGTTTGGTAGTGGAATCTGCGGCGAGTTCGCCGTTATACCAAAGCTCTATCGTGGGAGGGCATACGTTACCGGCAATTAAATCGCGCACAACACGCATAGAAGCCTCCTTATCGTCTCCAATTCAAAATGTTTTTTGTCCCGCAGAACGGACATCGGGCGGACAGCAGGTCGGGTGTAACAACCGGGTCATACACATAGCGCGTGGTGGTGCATCCTGCTTTACAGCCCGCGCGGGCAGACCCGTCCGCCTTGATTGTCCCGTCGGCGCGGAAAGTCCACACAGGCGGTTCCGAATCCACGGTAGAAGTTACCGCGATCCTCTGATGTGAAATCCTCGACTTGCCGCCGGTTATGTCTCTGCTCGCATCGCAGAGGAACCCGCATCGCTTGCATTTCACCTTGGAATCGCTTCTCATTGCGGCCATCGTGTCCTCGCATTGAGGGGATGCCTCCCCTTATTTATTGAGCAGCACCGAATACTTGGAGCGTAGCGTCTGCAACTGAGAAAGTTGGCTGTAAAGTTTCTCGTATGCGGTCGCCGCTGCAATCTCCGGCGTTGCCCCTTTTTCCAGATATTTCATCGCAAGGGCTTTCATCCGGTCCTTGATCTCTTCGTAGCCCGGAAGGACGCTCAAGTTGTCCATCGCCCTCGCCAGTTTCGCCTTCGCGGTAGCCGATTCGGTAAATTCCTTGCCGAGTTCCACCGCGCCCTTGAGGTCCACAATTTGTAGCTTTTCCGAAATCTGATCCTGCATGGACTTCAGATCTTCGGAAATGGACTCCTGCGCGTCGGAATCGGAAACATCGTAGTTAAGCGATTTAAGCAGGCTGGCTGTTTCAGATTCGGTGCTGTCCGTAGTTGTGTCCGAGGTTGTTTTAATGCTGCCGTCTTCGTTTAACGTTCCGCCTTCCGTCTCATCCGCCTGCTCGTTGAATTTGCCCTTTGTCCACTTTGTTTCCCCGGCACCTTCAATGTCCGCCGTGCCGAAATCCGTCGGGTTTGCGGCAATCGCGGCGGACTGTTCTTCGGGTGTCATATCGGCAAAGCCGAATCCGCTTTTGGCCTCTTTTCCCATCATCCCAGTAACGGCGGAGGGGACCGCCGCACCGATTAGTCCTGTCAGTCCGCCGGTTGCAAACGCAGAAGCAAGGGCCAGCGCGGGCAGTCCGTAAGTAGCGATTGCAGACAAAGCCTGCATCGGCGTCAGTCCGGTCAGCGCATCCATCACGTTTTCCATCATCGTGTTTTTCGAGTGCGCCAGTTCCGCAATGGAGTCGAAGGACTCCTTTCCAATCCCGAAAGAAGATCCAAATTCCTTGTCGGCCTGCTCCTGCTCGACAGAGGACAGTGAGCCATAGCCGCTTGACATCCCCGCCGACGGGTCGTTTGTGTCACCCATTGCGGATGCGTCTGCCGGTCCCCCCATAGAATCACCGGCATCCGAATCCCAATACTCCCGAAGCCCTGTTCTCGGATTGACGCTCCCCTTCCCGCCCAACGCCTGTAAAATCGCGGCCTCACGCGGGTTGATGTGGGCAACCATCGTGTCGCCGTAACGTCCCTGTCTGCCTAAGTATTCAGACCAGTCCATCGCTTACAGTCCGTATTTCTCCCGAATGCCGGGGTCCATCGCGGCGACCCATTCCTTTTCATCCTTGAACAGCCCCGCGCCGATGTCCCTCTGCGCCGCCGCCTTCAGATTCGGCGGAAGAACCAACGTCTTTTGCCGTGGCGCAGGCCGACCGCCGCTCAACATCCCCAAATTCCTATCCCCGCTTCCCCCCGCCATCTTGTCCTCCAGATAACGCGCCTTCGCTTCCGTGTAGGCATGTTCAACCGCAGCCTGCGCGGGCCATCCCTGCCCAACCTTGATTTGCGCGATCTTCCCCATGTCTTCCGCAACGTCCTTGTAGTAGGGCTTGTCGATGTATGCGGTCATCATCCGCGCCGTTTCTACCTTCTGCGCCTGCGTGATGTTCTGTTTCACCCTGCCCTGAAATTCCATCACGTCGCGCACCGCCTCCACGACATTCCCCGCGAAAATCTTCTCCTGTAACTTCTCGTTGAACGCCTTCATTGCGTCATCCGTTGCCGCGCTTGGAATGGGCGATGCCGGTTGCTGCTGCCTCTCCTGCACCGTCTGTTTCAATAACGGTACGATGTCATCGTTCAGTTGCTTCTTGACGATCCGACCCAACCAGCTTCCGAGATATTGCTTCTGCTTTTCGTCAAATGGTTCCTTTTCCCCTCCCGCTTCTTCCGTGGGGGGCTGTCCTGCCTGTCCCGTAGGTTGCTGTTCTCCTTCGGGCAGGGCCGCTTGTGCTCCGGTATCCTGCTCCTCTGCCATGTTGCTTCTCCCTTTCCCCAATAAAAAAGCCGGAAAGCAGCGTAATTGCTGCAATTCCGGCCCTAAATGGTGCTCGGTATGTCTGTTCTTTACTTCCTTACTTGGTCGCTTCTTTTGCCGCCGCCTTTTGCGGCTCGTCCACCTTGATCGAAATGGACACGGTAATCATCCGCAAGTCCGGCTTGTGCTCCATCTCCACCTTCTGCCATAGGTCGTATTTGCGCCGAAAAGCGTCAATCTCCCGAACGATGGCCAGCGCCGATTCCCTTTTCATTGCTTTTGGCCCATAAGTTGCATAGCTTCAATCCACAACGTCATGATCGACTTGATCTGACGGACAATCAGACAAGTCTGGCACGAGCACTTGTCCGCCTCCGGCGAGGAAATCAGTTGAAGGTTCAACTGCTTCACCCGCTTCTCCCATCCGTCAAACAAGACCTTCCCCGGCCCATTGTAAAAGGAGGACAGTTCCTTTCTCCGCTGTTCCCGTCTTGCCTTGTAGTAGGGAAGGTTTTCCGGCTTGTTTGGGTCCGGAGTCTGTTCCAGCTCTTCACCGTAGAGCACCTTCCACAAGAGGGCAATCGCATTGGTCTCATCAGCCATTCATTCCCCCCCGCATCCCCTCAATCTGTTTCTGCCTCATTCCCGCCTGCGCCTGTCCCATCGGAACGCCCGACTGGTTCGCCTGCTTGTTCCCCATCACCTTCTGAAGCATCTGCAACTGTCCGGCTTCCCCGGATGGTTCAAAATAATTCTCATCCAGCATTTGCGCTTCCATCGGCATATCGCGGTTGCGGAAAATGTTTGCCAATAGTTTGTTGACGATCTTCGGCGTGTTTGGGTTGTTGATTGTGGAAACAACCTGGATCAGTTGCAAATCCTGCTGAATCTCCGTATCCTTCTGCACGTCGAGTTTCACGCCTGCCGCCGCCGGCCGATAGTGGTAAATATCCTCCCATTCCCCGCCGATCATCGGCTCCCCGATAATCGCCTTGATGGTCAGCGGATGTGCAAACTTCTTGGCAAAGGCCAAATCCATCTGCGCGGATGGGATCAACGCCGTCTGCTCGATCATCTTCACAAGGAAATCCAACCGCCCCATCGAAAACTGCGCGTTCAGGCTGGATGTGGTAGCCTTGTTCTCTTTCCCCTGCCCCTGCACGGTGGCATTAACAGGCTGGATGAGCTGCATCTGCGCGTCGATATAGACAAGCTCCTGCCACGCATCGCGTGTGATATTCGACGGCTCCTTGAACATGAACACTTCAGCGGGATTGCCGCCGACAAGCCATCTTTGCTGCGGCGCATACTGGATCGTGTCCCAATCCACGATGCCGAACTTGTTGACCATGACCGGGGGCATGAGGTTCTGCCATATCTGGTCCATCATCCCGTTCACAAGATCGTTGTTCGCGGTCTGCAAGTCCTTCACCGGCTCGATCAGCCCCATCGGGTTCCAGCGTTCCTCGTCAAGATAGAGCTGCATATCAATGTAGTTGATCTGGTCGTAGGGGTTCGGCTCCCATCGAATCAGCGTGTTCCCGGCGTCCGTCTTGGCTACCGTGACGATCATGTGCTTCATCTGGTAGTCTTCCACGTCCTTGTTGAGAACGGGAATATAATCCCCCTCAAACTTGATCACCGGAACCAGCCCCACACGCTCGTAAACCTCAACGTCCGTGTAAACCTCGGAATCAGGAGGACAGTCAAGACCATCCCGTGACAGAGCAGCAGAATGGTCCTGACTGTGATCGTCGGGGAGGGGAGCCGACGATCGTGGAATCAGGTCAAGATTTTCGTACTTGATTTCAGACGACTTCAGGGAATCCAAATCGGTAAGTGAACGGTGGATCACAAACCGTCCATGCCGACAGCTCTGCCCCGGCTGTAAATTCCAATCGACGACAATATCCTTGTTGTTGACCACCTGATTGACCGGCCAATCCTCAAGGGGAATGGTGACGGTGTATTTCTTGTTTTCGCGCTTGTATGACACCTCGCCCGCGACATTCACCGTGTCTGGGATGTCCACGGCCAGGTCCTGCGACACCTTGTCCAATTTCTGATGCCAGCCCTTTTTGACAAACCCGACGCCGTTTAGCGCGGCGCGAAGCAGCCATAGGGTCATGGTCGTGAAGTAGGTGACGTGGCTCTTGTCCTGGGTGCATTGCATCGTGTTCCAGAACTCGATCAGCTTTTCCCGCTGCCACGCCCCTTTCCGGTCGAAGCTCTGAACGCCGATGATGGGTGTCGCGCCGAATATCTTTGCCATGAGATATGGTATTGCCGTCCAAATGATCTGAAACACCTTGTTAATGACCACATTGGACTGCCATTCGTAATTCTTCGTCGGCCTCTCCCCGCGAATCATGTCGTAGATGTCGTCATACAAGGCGTTCATCTCATAGACATGGCTCTGCCCCATTTCCCATTCGTCCAGAACAAAGCGGCAAATCTCGTCGTGCCAGCGGGGAATCGGCTCTTCCTGCGGCTCTGCCGGAACTTCCGCCGTCATCTCGTCAAGATAGGCTTCCTTCTCGCCCGTTGCAGGCGCAGACGCGTCAATCATCTCTTCACGGTTTTCGTTCATCTCTTGCCCTTCTTGCGTTTACCGTCCCGTTATCGAAGCAGGCTTATAGGTCCGGAAATTCGGCCTATTCCGCATATAATCCGCCGCATGAATGATACGAGAATCCTTTGCAAACGCCTCCAGAACCATCGGATCGTGGCTGTTTTTCTGCTGCGGGACGGGTTTGGGATCGTTGACGGCACGGCTTCCGGCGGTTCCCCACTCTCCATAGCACCAATTAAGCAGGGAGCGATGAAAGTTAGGAGCCGTATCGCAGACCCACAGAGTAGGTAAGTGTCGGACGATGCCGCGATCCCTAATGGCATTGTTAAAAGGAGCCTGACACTTTCGGGCGTTTTTGAATCGGGCGGATATTTCATCCCGTCCGAGGGTTCCCTTTGTGTCCCATCCGCAAAAATAAGCCCCCGTTCCAATTCGATCATCTTCCTTCAACCTATGAAATTCCCGGTTCAAATCCTCCACAACGCTGTATCCGGTGTTCGGCTGCTTCTTCGTCGCCAGCGGGTCGATCAAATCAACGCTGTAATAGTAGCCCTCCGAGTTTCGCGCTATGTGCTTCGTGATCTCCCCGGTCGTGAAACTGTTCGGCCCGTCAATCGGCGGATGAAATTCCCGCCACAGAAACCACTCGTTCTTCGGGCTGACCGACATCCATCCCACGCTCCACGGCGTCCTCGATTCGTGATAGTCGATCCCCCGGCAATGAAACCAGTCATACGGAATCCCGTTCGGGAAATACTTCTTGAACGGGATGTAGCAAATAGACGGATCGTAGGACTTGAACACCCGCCCGGAAATCGACTTGAAGATCCCGTAACGTCGCAAGGCCAACACGTCCGGGTCGTCAATGGCTTCAAAGAGCGAATCAATTACCGCCTTGTCCAGAATCGGATTGTCGTCCGTAGCCATCTGGATGCAGGCAATGTCCTTCCCGGTGTTTCGCTTCTCCTCCCGCGCCAGCCCGTATTTCTCAACCACGCTCTTTGTTCGAAAAACATAACTGGCCTGCTGGTAAACCTCATCGTACAAGTAGCTGATTGGGTTGGTCGCCGTACATGAGAAAACTTCGTCGCCCCCCGTTTCCATCAAACGCATCCGGCACTCTTCCCGCTTCTCCTTCGGCGTCTCCTCATCGTGCCATACGCTGTCCACGCTGATCTTCCCCAAATCCTGCATCTCCTGCTTGGAAGATCGAAACTCAAACACCGTCTTGCCATGCACGGGACTTTTCACAACCAGCGTCGTCGTCCTTGCCGTGATGTCCTGCAAGATCATCTCCGGGGGAATCAACTTCCGAAGCTCGATATACTGTGCGTTGTCCTGGGAATCCACATCCCCCGTCCCCGGCAACGTCGAGGAAATGCACCGGATCTTCTTCGCCAATCTGTTCTTCTCGTCGCAAAACGAAATCCCCAACAACCTCTTGATGTAAATGTAGGCTATCGTGCTCGTCTTCCCGCCACGGTTCCCGGCAAACAAACCCACCGTCTTATGAGGAAGGCGATCCAGAACCCTGGCCGCTTCCGACTCCACAAAATGCCTCGTCCTGTCCTTCCACCTTTGATAAAGAGCCGCAACCGCCTGCTGATTCGATGTCAGCTCAACAGCCACCCGGACCCCCCGCCAGCTTCCTCTCGTCCACTATCCCGCCCATCTCTATCTCTTCAGAAGGAACCGCCGCCAATGGAGTCAACTTGTCGTCCATGAATACGTGGTAGCTCTTCCCCTCCTCCACCATGATCCTGAAGCACACCGCGTCCGGTATGATGACAACCTTCCCATCCTTCAAGATAAGCCCAAACGCCACCAGCAAAACAAGAACCGCCAACCCCAATCGCCGGAACATCTCAACCCGTCCCTTCACCCCCGCCGTCAACAACCCCGTGACTCCGCATGTGACCCCTCAACCCAAATTCATTCTTCAATACCTTCCCGCATTCCGGACACACGAAACCCCGCTTCTCCCCATGCAACTCCACTACCGCAACATCCTCCACAACCGCCTTGTGCAATACCCCCCTGCCCTTCGCCTCCTCAATCCGCCTCCTCGCTTCCTCTACCGAAATCTCCCTGCCCGAACCCCCCTCCTTCCCCCCAATGCCCCGCAAATGCTTCGGCATAAACACGCACCCGCACTTCC
>JALOAP010000295.1 GCA_023228745.1 Dehalococcoidia bacterium
CGCGAACATCTACGTGCCGAAGCCGGGCGGCAAGCTCGAACTCAACCTCGGCGATGCCTGGCGCGGCCGCTTCACCGAGGCAGACGAACTCCCCGCCGGCGCCCCAATCGACTACGGCTATGCCGTCCTCTTCATGGGCGACAAAGGCTACGTGAGCCGCCCGAACGCGAACGAACGCTGGGGGGTCATCGAAGGCGCGTTCCACGATGGCGAAACGGTGGAGGAATGGACCGCCCGCGTCGCCATGGAACAGGCAGGCGCGACCCTCGCCCGCACCGACCTCGTCGGCTACCTCGACTGTAAGGCGACGAGCCACAATCCCGACCACCCCGCTGGGACCATCCGCGTTCGCCCCATCTACCTCGTCGTTGCAAAGACCATCGATGACGTCCCGGAAGAGACCGGCTACGCACGGCGCCGCTTGCCGTTCAACGAGCACGCCCGCGCCATCCGCGACCGCTACCCCGAACTCCAGGGCTACCTCAGCAAGGCACTAGACCGCTACATGGTCCTCCGCGCGAAGGGCGAAGCGTAGCACCTACTCGCCGCCCCCGTAGATCAGTTCGAGCACAGCGAAGAGCGCGGGGTCGTACTCCGCGAGCCACGCGCGGTCCCGCAGGCCGCCGGGTTCGCCGTGGTGGAAGTAGTTCTGCGTCCCTTCGGCGAAGTACTCGTGGAAATTCGTCCCCGCGTACTGCCGCCGGTATCTGCCGGCGTTCAGCGCGTCCTGGTAGAGCAGGCGCAGGTCGTAGTAGTCCGCCGGCCCGAGCGCGAAGTTTTGCACGAGGTGCCCCAGTTCGTGGTACAGGACGTTGAGCCCCGCGCACGGACCCGAGGGGTCGCCCAGCAGGTCGAGTTCGTTCACCACTGCCACGGGGTACGCCGCCTGGTCCGCCAGGCCGCAGACGTGATCGAATGCCCGGCTCTCGGGCCGTCCCGCCAGGCACTCGAACTCCGGAAGCTCCAGCACCTGCTGCCCTTCCGCCGAAACGACGACGTACGCCCCAACAGCGGCCAGCGTTTCCTCCAGGTCGTTCTCCGCGAATACCACCGCCACCGTCTCTCGGGCCGCCTCGAGCGCATCCGCTGACACGGACTGTGGGGCGACGATCGCAATCCCGTCCACCTCCACCCGCTGGGTGTACACCTCCGGCAGGTGCCGCGCCGACCCCGCCTCCGGCCGTCGACCGGCCGCCTGGCACACCGAGTTGTCTGGCGGAAGGTAGGCCTGCACGGTCACTGCATCTTCCGTGCTGGCCGCATCGCCGCTCGGCTCACCCCTCTCATCGCCAAGCCACAACCACCCACCCGTCCCCACCGCCGGCAGCAGGACCGTCAACGTCACCAAAGCAAGGAAGAGTGCTCGGGCCATCACTGCATCCGAATGTCAGCGAGCCCAACCAAAACATCTAGGGACGATGGGCGCGAGGGAGCTTGCGATTACCTCACGACTTCGTACGCGGACGCGCGAGCACCGCCAGCACGATCAACCCAACCGCCACCGACCCCAGTACTGCCTCGAGCGAGCGAATCAGCCGCTTATCGTCCTCTTCCTCCGCTGGCATCTGTACGGGCGCGAACTCGCCGCTCTCCGGCAGCGGCTGCAACTCCTGGTCCCGCGCCGCGCGGTACGTCGCCCCGTTCTCACCCGGGTCCGCGGCCGTTGCGAAGAGAGACCCCCCATCGTCAGAGCCAAGGTCCGGTTCGCTATCCTGCTTAGCCTCTGTCGACTCTGCCCCGGTTCCCGCGCCCCTCGCTGTGTTTGGCTCATAGGGCGGGAGCTCGTTGGTGTTGGCGGCGTCTTCCGCGGGAGGAGCCTGGCTCGGCATCATGGTGCCCTCCGGGCTCGGCAGGCCAGCTGCCCCGGCGTCGACAGCAGTGTCGGACACTCCTTCGTCCGATGCTGCGCTCAACGCTGTTGTGCTGTCGCCGCTACTACTACTGCCGCCGCCGAGCACATCGATCGCCAGGACCGACATGAAGCCGAACACGGCGACCCCCGCCGCAACCTGCGCGACACGTGGAATCCACGCTGGCTGGCGCGGCCGGATCGGTACCGGTGCCTCACGCTTCGCGACCATCTCCGGCGTCAACCGGAACGAGCGCGGCACTTCGACATCGGGCATCGATCGGAGCATCGTTCGGACCGCTCGCAGCTCCTCGACCTCGGCACGGCATTCGGCGCAGCTCTCCAGGTGCGCGTCGGCGTTCCGGTGGCTGCGCTCGTCCAGCTCGTTGGCGATGTACTCCTGCAACCGCGGCCGCCAGCGCTCGTGCGCGTCAGCTCGTCGTATCCATCGCATGTGCTCTCCCTCAGTCTCCCAAACGCCGCACCGAACCGGAAAGTTCCGGTCGGGAAAGAATCAGTTTGCGAAGCCGTTCACGCCCGCGATGAATCCGGGATTTGATCGTCCCAACCGAAACGTTTGAAAGCCGCGCCACCTCTTCGTACTGGAAGTCGTACACGTCCACGAGCAAGATCGCCTGGCGCTGCTCCAGCGGCAAAAGCGCGAGCACTCCCTCCAGCTCCTGTCCGAATTCGACCCGTTCAATCGCCGCCTCGATGCTCTCCCCCGGATCGGGGACCTCAACAGGGCCATCCTCCCGGTCGAACATCTCATTGAGCGACGCCGTCGCGTCCTTCCGCTTGCGCCGCCGGAGTTCGTCCTTGCTTTCGTTCGCGGCAATCCGCAGCAGCCAGCTCCGGAAGTTGCCGCCCTGGAAGCGGTCGAGCGCCCGGTATGCCGAAAGAAACGCCTCCTGGGTGGCGTCTTCTGCTGCCTCGGGGCTTCCCAAAAATCGCAAACAAAGCGTGTATACCGAGCTCTGGTAGCGGTCCACGAGACTGTTGAACGCCTCCAGACCGCCGTCCTTTGCTAGTAGGACAAGTCGTTCGTCCGTGGGTTCCTGCCCGCCCATATCGCTGGCGAGAGTAGGTGAATCGCCTGTAAAGGGCGAACTCACGTGCAAACGGGGCACAGGGGAGGCTGTGATACGCTGATGACAATGGAGCAGGATGCCGAAAGCCGGGGACCGGAGGACGCCCTCGACCGCGACCCCGATGATGACGGCGGATGGTACTTTGATCTGCCCAGTGGCGCGTGGGAACGGCAGGAAGCGAAGAGTCGCGAACTCCGCGAAAGCGTCCGCACCAACGCTGACGACCAACTCACGCCGGACCGCAGCGACCCGTTTGCATCCCCCCGCAAAGGGTTTTTCGGCCGTGGCAGAAAGATCGACGAGCCGGAAACCGGGCGCGCGATCGCGGGCGGCAAATGGGTGCTAAATCGCGACCCCGCAGCCGCGAAAGAGCTCGACCCTGCCATCCCGCAGGATGCAACCGAAGTCCAGGAAGACGACGACTGGTCGACCGATGCCCTGCCGCTCTTCCGAACCGCGTCGACCGATGCCTTGCCGCTCTTCCGAACCGCGTCGAGCGATGGCCCTCCCGCTTCTGACGACGGGAGGATGCGCTGGTCCGACGCGTTCGCCGGCGCCGATAGTGATGCCGACCCCTTGGCGCCGATGCGCGACTGGGCGCGTCGCCCAGACGCCGACGCACCTGTCGCTGCGGAACCGTCCTCCGATGACGTGGCCGGCGCACTGCCGGACCCGCCTCCCGGCACGACCGAACCGGACGGCGACTGGCGCCCCGCCGAAGCCCTGGTCGAGGCGGAACATCCTGCGGCCGACACCCCGCCGCTACTTTCGCTCCGCCGCCGCGAGGCAGACGACGACCCCGAACCCCGGGAGGCCGACACCCCATCCCGCTGGGACGAGGTGTTTTCAGCCGAGGCGGGTGAGACGAGCATGCTCGACGCCATGCGCACGTGGGCCCAGGGCAGCATGGACACGGGTGCACCCGAGCCTGGGCCCGACGATGCCCCCCGCGAGATCCCGGCCGAATTCCTCAAGCCGTTCGACTGGGAGACCGAGGACGCTGATAGCGCTGCCGGACCCGCCAGCCCGCCCGGGCTGGACGCTACGACCGAACCGGACAGCAGTGCGCTCGAGTCCGAACGCCTTGCCGAATCCGCGAGTATCGTCGAGACGGACGCCGCAGTCGCGGAACTCGCTGACCCAGCACAGGATGTCGGGCCGGTCGGCCTCGATGAGGACTTCGAAGACGCCGGCGTACCGTCACCAACAGACGAACTCGAAGAGGAGGGGTTCTGGGCCGACCTCCCTGAACCCGAAGCGATTGACCCGGTCGAGTTGATGCAAACCGAAGCGCCAAAGAAGCGTGGCCTGTTCAGCCGTCTCTTCGGTCGGAAGAAGAAGGAACAGCCTGCCAGCGTTGATGTCGGAGGCGACTGGATCCCAGCCGAGGATGAAGGCCCCGCTCCGGCCGCGCTCGACCAGGAGCCATGGCTCCCCATCGCCGTCGAAGCATCGGCCAGCGCTGAGGACGCCAACCTGGAGGCCCACGAGGCGCCCGGCCTGACGCCGCCCGTCGACGAGGACGCCGACCCGGCCAACACCGACTTGGAACCGGTCACACCCTTCGCCTCGACCGACGGCGCCACGTCTGAGGATGCCGCTGCTGAGCCAGCCGCGGACGAACCAGCCGAGGACA
>JALOAP010000296.1 GCA_023228745.1 Dehalococcoidia bacterium
CAGCAGCGGTTTTTGCGGTAAGATTCGGTGTAATTTCCCAGAGGCGACCAAACTTCCGGAAAAAGTCATTGCGCCTATCATGATCGCGATCAAAGCAACGATTTGGCTGAAAGAGTCGGTCATGGCCCCGATACCCAAATAAGCATAGCCGCCAACAATGGCCGAGGCCAAGCCACCTAAGCCATTTAACAAGGCAATCAGTTGCGGCATTTGGATCATCTTGACTTTCAAAGCAAATATCAAACCGATCGTTGCGCCAATCGCCAACAATATATAAAGGATCCAAACCGGCAAAATCGCATAATGGATGAGGGTCAACGCGACGGCGAGAGCCATCGCAAAAGCACTTAACTGATTGCCCATTCTTGCTGATTCCACTTTGCTCATGAAATAGATTCCAAGCAATACGAACCCTGTCAAAATTCCAACCAACGTGTAATAAAGCGGATCCGACAACACAAAGAGAGCCACAAGCGGCAGAGAAGCCCTACTCATGAGATTTATCCTTGTGTGTGAACATTTTTAACATTCGGTCCGTCACGGCAAATCCACCAACGACGTTCACCATGGATACAATAATGGCCACACCGCCCAAGATGGAAGATATCACTGGATTCGCTTCATTGGTGGCGATAGCTGTTGCCACCAAGGCCCCGAGAATAGTGATGCCAGATAAAGCGTTCATACCCGACATGAGTGGTGTATGCAAGAGCGACGGGACTTGATGAATCAACAAATAACCGATGATGGTCGAAAGGGCGAATACCCCGAGTAACACTCCTTGAAGTATCGTCATGTCAATCCCCCTTTCAACATTAATTGTGAAGGCTCATGGCTTCGATTGTGCCGGCATGAACCAGTTTTTTGTCGTGACAAACCAATATAGAACTGACGATTTCGTCCGACAAGTCCAAATGAAGTGTTCCTTCCGGAGTCAAATATTTGAGTAAATTATAGATATTGTTCGCAAACATCCATGTGGAACTGGTAGGCAACATCCCCGGAATGTTTTTGCATCCTTCAATTATCACTCCGTGTTTGATGACGCGTTCACCAGGAACAGTGAGCGCACAGTTTCCACCTTGATCAATTGAAATATCCACGATGCACGAACCCGGTTTCATCAATTTGATCATTGCTTCGTCCACTAGAATCGGGGCTTGTTTTCCGAAAAGAAGTGCAGACAAGTAGACGATGTCGGCTTTTGCGATCATCTCTTTTAAATTCTCGCGTTCAACTTGAAGCCACTTGTCTGATAATTTATTTGCATGTTTTCCGTCTGAACTGACGGCGATGTCCTCAGGGATTCCCGTGGAAATCGGTTTGGCTCCGAGCGATTGTGCCTGTTCGTTGGCTTCAGGACGGATATCGGCAGAATAGACGACCGCTCCCAATGATTTGGCGGTGGCGACCGCTCTTAAACCGGCCACTCCAGTACCGATGACCAAAACGGTTGCCGGTCGAATCATCCCGACGGCGGAACCAATCATAGGGATGAATTTGGAGATGGCATCCGCTGCCATGATCATGCCTTTATACCCCGCGCAAGTGCTCATGGATGACAACGCATCCATTGCTTGGGCGCGGCTGATCCGAGGAATTCCATCTAGCGTCAAGCCAGTAACGCCTTTCTCGGTCATTTGTCGAACCATTTGATGATTGATGGGCGATGCTGGATGTATGAACGTGATCAACGTCTGTCCGGCATGCATCATGTCCACTTCGTGCTTCTTCAGGTCATGATTCATTTGCGGCTCCTTGACCTTGAGGATCACATCCGCCTTTTCAAAAATCGTTTCCGGATTGGCAATTAAAGTCGCTCCGGCGGCGTCGTAGTCGGCATCGTGGAAAAACGAGCCGTCTCCCGCGCCGATTTGGACCAACACTTCGTGTCCGTCAGAACGCATTTTCCGAACGGTTTCCGGTGTTGCCGATACGCGATTTTCTCCGTGCATAATTTCTTTGGGAATACCAATAATCATAAAAAAAAGCCTCCGTTGTCATGAAGATTTTTGTTCCATTTATTATTTGTAACTTACCCTCGATTAGCTATTTATTTGGTTCATTATATCCACTATACCGGATAAAATATAACACAAGAATACAAAAATCGCAAGCAGAAATAAAGCGCTATCATCGATTATTTGTCCTTCAAGAAAAAAAACCTGTTTTCAGGATAAAAACAGGACGAATATTTTCGTTTCAAGGCGCAACTTTCGTACCCATTGGCGTCATTAAAGGTTTTTGGCGATATCTTTCCGGTAAACGCACGGATTATCGGGAATATTTGATACCTTCAAATAAGCTTCTCGTCTGGCATCTGCCAGTGTCTTATCTTTGGCAACCAAAATGGCGACCCGTCCGCCAGCAGTGATGAGTCCATCTGAAGACATCTTGGTCCCCATATGGAAGCAGTAAGGATCGGCAACTGGTAAGTTGATCGGGATCCCGGTTTGGATGAGTCCGGGATAACCGGGGGATGCGAGCACAACACCAACCGTTACATCATGAGAAAAGCGCAAACGGATGGGAACTTTCGAGAATAGTTTCTCGAGTGTGGGAATCAGTTTCGTTTTCATTCTTGGCAATATCACTTCGGTTTCGGGGTCACCGAAACGAGCGTTGAATTCAATCACCTTAACCCCGGTTTTTGTCCACATCAAGCCACCGTATAACACCCCGGTAAAAGGGATATTTTCCGCTGATAACGCCTTGACTACAGGAATCATTATCGAATTGACAGCGGCTTTCACAATTCGTTTGGGAATCAATGGCACAGGGCTATAGGCCCCCATGCCTCCGGTATTTGGTCCTTGATCGTTGTCTCTTGCGCGTTTATAATCTTGCGCAATTTCGAGTGGAATTACGCGGTCTTTATGCACGAGTGCCATCAAGGAAAATTCGATGCCACTTAAGTACTCTTCGATCACGACACACGAATGGCTTATAAGCAGGCGGTCGCAAGCTAAGACCGCCTCTTCCAACGATTCGGCAATGATAACCCCTTTTCCTTTTGCCAACCCGTCGGCCTTGATGACATAAGGCGGTGTCTGTTTTTTTAAATAGGCTTGATAGGGCTCATCGACCCGGAAACATTGATAGCGGGCAGTAGGAATTTGATAACGATTCATCAATTCTTTGGCAAAGCGTTTGGAGGTTTCGATTTGTGCGGCTGCCTGCGTCGGTCCAAAAATCCGCAGTTGATGATTAGAAAACAGATCGACGATTCCTTGGCTCAAGAGTTCTTCTCCTCCGACAAAGGTCCAGTCGATTTCTTTTTCTAAAGCTGTGTTCAAGATAAGTGTTGATAGCAATTGAGTTTCATTAATATATTTGGTAGAATAGAGTAGCCAAACAAGAATAAAGAGAACTAGACACTTTTAGACATGTGTCCTTAATCAACCAGCTTGGCCTCTTAATTCTTGTTTGGCGACGAAATTATGACCTTCAAGCTGGTTGCTTAAGGACATTTTCTATTGAAAGGGTCACCCAAACATGAGCCGAGAAACCATGACTGAAACAATACTTCCAATCATCAACGCATTATGTGCAGATGAATACAATGATCTACTGAAGACGATGAATCAGAATCAACAAGCGATCAATGAAGCCGCTGACGCACTTCATAAGATCCTGTTTCGCGAGCGGAAACAATCGGACCGGATTGCGAGATATGGGAAGAGCGCCAGAGGGAGACAAAGGTATATCGACTTGGAAAGCGGGAAGACATTTTCCGATTCCGATCAATCAATCGTACGGTATACGAAGAAGACATATGCCCAGTGGCATTCCTACATCAAATACATGCTTTACGGCCTTTCATTAAGAGAAATCGCATTTGAAGTTGGAATCTCGGTCACGACAGCGTTCAATTGGCGACATAAGATTCTATCAGCGATGAAGGAATATCAGGAAGAACAGCCATTAAGCGGCGAGATTCAGATGGATGAGACCTATTTTCTATTGAACATGAAAGGTCCATGGAAGAAAAAGCAAATGCCTAGGAAAGCGAAGAAACGAGGAACCCGGGCAGTACAAAGAGGCCTCAGTAACGAATACGTATGTGTCCTGGTTGGACTTGATGAGACCGACAAAGTTTTGAGTGAGATTGTCGGTCAGGGCAATCCGTTAGGGGAAAGAATGCACAAAGCCTTGAAAGGAAGAGTCAAGCCAGAAAGCCTGATCGTCTCCGATAGCAGATCTGCTTATCAGGAAATCTCATCCAAGTTGAAGTGCGAACTGATTCAAATTCCTACGGGGCATCATGGCGAAGGGATGTACAATCTCGGATCCATCAATCAATATCACAGCGAATTGAAGAATTGGTATTCGAGATTCAAAGGAGTATCCACCAAGCATTTGGAAGGATATCTCGTCTGGTTCCGTTTTATGAAGCTACTTCAGTATCAAACGGAATATGAAAACCGCTCAATTGAGCTAATGAACTACACGATATCCAACAAAGTATCAATCAAAAATCAGGATATCTGTCGAAAGCCATTCCCAATCGATATCTTCAAGCCTTATCAACACTTATCTTGAACACAGCTAAGTAGATTA
>JALOAP010000297.1 GCA_023228745.1 Dehalococcoidia bacterium
TCGACTGCGGGGCCAGCCCGGCTAGTCGCTGCCTCGAATACTGGAGATGAACTTCCCCTGGATCTCCACGTTCTCAGCATCAGTGTAGATCGGCTGCATGGTGCTGTTCGCGGGCTGCAGCCGGACGCGATTCCCTTCCTGGTAAAAGCGCTTCAGCGTCACCTCGCCCCGGTCTTTCAGCCAGACCGCCACGCGGTCACCATCGATGCAGGACCGAGCCGGCTCCAGGAAGACGATATCCCCGTCGTCGATCAGGTCCTCGATCATCGACGTGCCCTTCACGCGAAGTGCGAAAACGTTCTGGCGGCCGCGAACCATGTCCTCCGTGACTGCGACCGTGTCATCGGCGTCCGCTGCCCAGCGATCGCTTGTGGGCACCGGGATCGGCTGACCAGCAGCAATGCTCCCGAGTACCGGCACCTCGATAATCCGGGGCCGCCGCCCACGCGCGCCGAGGATCTCGATACCGCGCGACACTTCCCGGTCCCGCCGGATGTACCCCTTCTCTTCGAGCTTCCGCAGGTTGTAGTCGACAACCGAGGTGCTCGAAATGTCGCACCCCTCCTGTATGTCACGGATGCTAGGCGGGTAGTCCTTGTCGTCGATGAACTGACGCAGGAATTCCAGGATCTGGGCTTGCTTCCCCGAGAGCTCTTTCATGGTGGTCGCCTCGCGAACGTATGTTCGACGCAACTTTAACAATCCCAACGGGTTATCGTCAAACCTGTTCCGAACACTCAGTCAGACTCGGCTACGAGCATTCCCGCTGCGTTTGCGGAGCGGCGCCTCTGTTCGCCACGATGAACCAGCACTCCACCAGGACTGGGGCCCCACATGACCAATGACATCTCCTCTGAACGCACGGCACTCGTGATCGCCGCCCACCCGGACGACGGCGACTTCGGCTGCGCGGGCTATGTAGCCCAGCTCGCGGCACAGGGGTGGGCCGTACACTTCCTTGTCTGTACGAACGGCGCGAAAGGAACCGCGGACCGCTCGATGCCGCGCGAGCGCCTGGTCGCCCTTCGCCGCGAAGAGCAGCGAGAGGCCTGCCGCCGCATGGGCACGAAGGACGTCGCCTTCCTCGATAACGAAGATGGCGAGCTCGTCTACGACCGCCCCTTCCTGGAGCAGATCGTGCGCGCGATCCGCACCGTCCGCCCGTACACGGTCCTTACGCACGACCCGACGGACATCATCATCCGCGACAGCTTCATCAATCACCCGGACCACCGTGCCACGGGTACGGCCGCGCTCGATGCCGTCTACCCAACGGCCCGCGACCACCTGAACTTCCCCGAACATCTCGACGAAGGGCTCGAGCCGCACAAGGTTCGCGAAGTACTCCTTTGGACCACGAACCAGCCGAATTTCGACGTGGACATTGGTCCGCAGGTCGAACTGAAGATCGAGGTTCTGCTCGCGCACAAGACCCAGTTTGCTGATCGCGAGGACTTCATCGAATTCGCGAAGGAGCGCTGGCGCAGCGAAGACGGCCGCTACCTCGAACGATTCCGCCGCATCGTCCTCGGGTTCTAAACCACTCCAATGAGGTGGGGCCGCAAGTCCGCCCTTGCGGCCCCGAAGGCCCGCGGGCCGGGCGATATGAGAGAGAGCCGCCCGGCCCATGCCCCGCTGGCGCGCGAACCGCTCTCGAACCCCAACCTGCCGCCGACGGGGTGTCCGGGGCAGGTCCGCTCGGGTATCTCGTGCTGTTCGCGTCGCTACGTGGTGCAGCCTAGCTGCTCTACCGCGAAAAGAACCTACCCTATCGGAAAGATTGCGAACACGAATGTGTGGGTCACTTCTCCAGGAACTCCCCGCTTGCCCAGCCTTCGCGCCCGTCCGGCGTCGCCACCGCCAGCCAGGTGACGCCACCTGCCTCGCGCGACTCATCGCGGTCGCGCAATAGCACGCCGTCGCGATAGCACGCCAGCACCGGCGCGCTCATCTCCGGCCGCTCCCGCACGTTCAGGCAGTCGCCCGCCCCCGTAACGCGAAGGACGCGGCCGGTGGTGGCTCCGCGGAGGAAGGGATGTTGGTTTCCTCCGAGCATGTCGGCTGAGAGGTCCGTCAGCGGCGACACGACACCCGACTCGAGGTCGATGAGTGCCACCTCCACATCGCTGTCCACGTCACTGCGAACCGCCGGTCGGCGCACCGAGCCGAGGACGAAGCGGTCAGACAGCACGACGGAGGCTGCTACATCGAGTTCATGGCTCCAGGCGCGCTGCAGGATGCCGTTCGCGTCAATAGCACCCCAATACAACCTCGGGTCGTTGGGAGGCCATTTCCAGGTCATGAGCGTGGACGAGCTAAGAAGGGGCATCACGGTGTAGGACGCGGAGTCGGGGTCCGCTACCGGAGGCTGAAACCCGCCCGCAACTGCTTTTCCCGTGGCATCGATATATGTGCCCTTCTCCGCCCTCCAGAGGTACCCGAGCCCTTGCTGGTAGATTGGCACGGGCGACTTGGCGCCTGCTGGGCTGCCGACATCGGTGCCTGACGGGTACTGCCAAATTCGCTGTCTAGCCGGGGGACCAGGGAAGAACGTGCTGGCGACGACACCGCCTCCGTCGGCGGGCCCGATGAGGAACGTGTTGGGTGGGACCCCCGCGCCGAACTCCTCCCAAGTCACGCCTCCATCGTCCGAGCGGAACACTCTGGTGGCAGCATCGGCCGATGCATTCGCGACTCCGCCGCAGTATCCCTGGACGCACACCGCAGCCACGAACTGCCCGCGGTCAATGTCGGCCGTCCAACTGTAAACATCCCCGTGTTGGCTGAGGTCGGTGAAGAGCCGATCACTTCGCAGCTGCCCCTGGCTATCGCGGTAAACTCGCGTCAGGTTGCCGGGGAGTGCGTCCGAGGCATATGGCCATACTGAGTAATACGCAGTCACTCCCTCGGGCAGTTCTGCTGCATTCCCCGTGCCGAGTGTTCTCACCGGCACTCCCGCAACAGTTTCGCCCGTCGTCCCCGGTGTGCTCCCTCCGGAGCCCGGTGAGGGCGTGACCGGCGGACTGCTCGTGTCCACCGTCACCGTCGCTACCGGCGTGCTCGCCGCCTCTTCGCCGCCAACGCTCTGCAGCGCCGCATACACCATGCCCGCTACGACCAGCAGCCCGATGCCGCCCACAGCAGCCGCCCAGCGCAGCGCTGCCGTCCCGGTGAACAGCCCCGCCGCCACGCGCCGGAAGCGCGCGGGCAGTCCGTTGTATTCGCGCCAGTACTCGGCCGCCTCCTCGCGCGAATCCACGCCCAGGATCCCGATGATTTCGCTCACGTGCCACTTCGCCCCATCGAGCGAAATGCCCAGCGCCTCGCCGATCTGCCCGTTCGTGTACCGCTTCACGAGCAGGTCGAGCACCTGCTTCTGGCGTGGCGTCCACTTGATGTCGGGCTCGGGACGGGTCGGGGTGGGCGTAGTCATCGTGGCCATGTCCGAAGGCTAGGATTCACGGGAACGAAACACCCTACCCGATGGTAAAGATTGCGGAGAAAAATGCACGGGATCGCGGCGCAGCCTACGCCCCCGGCGATTCCACGCCAATGGGATATTTGGCTTCGGGAAAGAGACCTTTGTCCGTGGTGTTCCCTTCCATCGGGTGTGAGCATTATCGTGTACCACTGAGGGATGTGAGGAGAATCGCCCTGTCCACGCGCCCTATGTCGTCGCAATCGCTGCCGATCGAGCCCCGCGGTTCCTGGCGGGTCGGTCCGCGACCTCTCGCGATCATCGCTGCGCTCGCGCTAGCTGTCGTGGGAGTCGGCGTCGCCGCCTACCTCGCCGTCGAGAACATGCAGGGCCAGTCTGGCGTCTGCGTGATTGCACAGGGCTGCCAGCAGGTGCAGCAGAGCCAGTACGGCAAGATTCTCGGCGTACCGGTGTCCATCCCCGGGCTTGCGCTCTACAGCGTCCTCGTGCTGGCCGCAATCGCCTGGCTGAAGGACTTCCGTGGCCAGCGCCCCGTCGCAATGCTCGTCGGATTCTACGGTTCGTTTGCCGGCGTGCTCTTCTCCGGCTACCTCACCTACCTCGAAGCCTTTGTGCTCGACGCCTGGTGCATCTACTGCATCGTCTCCGCACTCCTGATGGCCGGGCTCTTCTTGCTGTGGGGCACCGTCTTTGCCCTCACCCTGCGCGACGCCCGCCGTGAAGCGCGTGAGTACGACGAAACCTGGGACTAATGCCTACATCCGGAACACGCCCCACGTTGGGTCGGGGATTGGGGCATTGAGCGCTGCCGCGATGCCCATGCCGATCACGCGCCGTGTGTCGACCGGGTCGATCACGCCGTCGTCCCAGAGCCGGGCTGTACTGAAGTAGGCCGAGCCTTCGTCGTCGTACCGCTCGATGATCGGCGCCTTGAACTTCGCCTGCTCGGTCTCGCTCATTCGCTCACCACGGTCGAGCCGCACCTGGAGGAGCACGCTCGCAGCCTGTTCGCCGCCCATCACGCTGATGCGTGCGTTTGGCCACATCCAGAGCTGCCGCGGGCTGTACGCGCGTCCGCACATCGCATAATTCCCCGCCCCGAAGCTCCCGCCGAT
>JALOAP010000299.1 GCA_023228745.1 Dehalococcoidia bacterium
CGGTTCGTAATAGGATGCATAGACTTTCTTGCCCGCTTTGGTCGTCCCGGCGTCATCGGAATGAATCAGCGGCAAAGCCGAGGCGAATAGAACGCCTGCATAGCCAAGAACGCGGTTGGCAACATTGGAATATTTGACCTCCCAGGTCGGATAATCATAGCGTTCCTGCTGCGCCCCGACGACCTGCTTGATTTCGTCAGCGGTAATGTCCGCCGAGTCTGCCGCTGATAGCCAGATCTGAGCGATCTCAATGGATGTCGTGGGGATCCACGGAGGTCCTCCCGCCGCGCCGCGTTCATCCGAGAACGCCGTGCCATCGGTGCCTTTAACCAGCGTAATGGCGCCGGCGGCATTAATGGTGACGGATGTCTTGTTGTGTGTGTTCGCCGGTGACCCGCCGGTCGGCCTGGTTATCGATACATCCGCGGACGCGTTGACTGACGTCAAAACTCCCGCCAGATAACAGGTCAGCGCGGCCACGTCGATTTTATCTGAAGTCCCGGACACTCCCGGCACTATTGCGCCGCCCGTCGCCAGTCCGTTCGGTTTGACATTCGGCGTATAACCGGCGCGTTTCGACCATAAATTGTCCGCGCTGCGGAAATCTTTATGGTCACCCTGATCAGTTAAAGCCGCCATCGCCACGGCATTTTGACCGCTCTCGTATTGGATTTTTGCGTTTTCGGCATTCATTTCTATATCCTCCTTGTTGTTTTATCGTTTTTTTACCCGGCGTTGGCGCCGCCTCTGCATATTGTGATATACCGCCGCCGGTGTTCCGGGCTGGCGACGCTCTCTACGTCCGGCCAGTATTTTTTCATTTCGGCCGCCCAGCCCGCGGCGTCCAGTTTGATGTGGGTCATGTCGTGCCCCAGCCGGACATCCGGGAAGTCATAGGCTTCGACAATCAGGTTTTTACAGGTGCGGCGCATCTCTTTCTGGATGTCGTCCAGCCGCGACGGATCCGCTACCATGAGGACGTTGATGCAAATGCCCCAGTCCGCCACGGGAAAATCATCCGGCAGTTGCCAGAGCGGCGCAACGGTATAGGTCAGCCGGTCGCCGATCAGCGCCCGCGCTTCGTCTTCCAGGGCATTGTCGGCGATATCCACCATGTTAATTTTATAATCGTACTGCATCATAATGAATTCCGCGCGTCCCGTTCCGGAGCCGTAATCATTGATGATACTGCCGTCCGGAATATACCGGCGCAAAAACGGCACCAGCCGCTGCGCGGTTGAGCCACGGCGGTAATCGCCTTTTTCCCAGACTTCCCTGAATATTTCCGCGTTCATATCCAATGCTCCTTCAACCAGGGATCATTAACGTCCCGCGGCTTCGGCTGCCCATGAAACGACACAATCCGGCAATCGGGCGGAAGCCCGCGATCCTTGACGCCCAGCTTGTATGATATGACCCAGTTTTCCGGGAAGAGATCGACATGAACGGATCTCGTTTTATTGATCCAGCCCTGCGCGCACATTCTAAACTCTTTGCCGGCGCCGGCAGACATGTCCCAGGTAGGCTTGCCGACGCGAACATATTCATTCCACATCGGACGGTCCGCGCCGTTGCGGTACAGAGCAACATCCAGACTGCAATCATTTTCACAGCCGCGCGGGCAACTATGAGACGGATAATCTTTCATCGCCGCCAAATCCGACCGAAACATCAGGATGTCATCGAGATTGCCGACCACGACGCAATCCAGACCCAGACCAAAAATGGAACGGGTCACGATCCACGGACGATTATCAGGATCGGCGCCCTTCATCCCGACCCACCATGACGGATATTCGCTGGGAATAACCATTACGCCAGGCTCCAGGCCGTCGAGCTTGCCCGGTTTTTGAGCTTCCGGCCCTGCGTACAGGACGAAATCATGCGGGATTGTCGTATTGCGCCGGACGCCGCGGATGAGTTTATTCACGTCATCCAGGCTATATAGCGCATCACCGGACCAGCCGGCGCATATGGTAATTTCGGGAATCATTGTTTTTCCGTCACCTCAACTATCTTGTCACCACGCGCGATCATCAACGCAACACGGTTAAAACCGTCATAAAGCCGGTAATATTCGCCTTCCGGGATAACAACCGGGCTTTTGAGCATGCCGTTTGCCAGAATATCTTTCGCTGTTTTGAGTTCGCGCTCCACGCGCATGCTGATTGCATCGCGCACAATATCCGGATCGCTGTCCGTTGATTTCACGGGCTTTTCAATGCCGCGTTCCAGATAGATTTTTTTAACAATATCGTCTGTTGTTACATTGCGCACGCCGCTCCAATACGCCTCATAATGGAGCCTGCCCAATGCCGCGCCGGCCTTTTCCTCATCGCCCCTTATCAGATGACGATACGCCGCGACGATCTTGGTCCCGCTGATTTTTTCTCCAACGCCGTTTAATATTTTATGGATTTCAACCTGCATTATCTGCCTCCTTCCAGCCATTGCTCATCCGGCGCGCCCAGCAGTTCGCGCGTCCAGCCCGACATGGACCGGACGTAAGGCGCGATCTTGTCCAGATGCCTTTTCCAGCCGGCGTGGAAATTTTCATACGCGCCGCCTTCGCTGTTTTTACCTTCGAGCGGACAGCCGCATAAGATGATTTTATCGTAGCCCAGACGTTGCGCCGCCTGAACCCCCAATAGCGACGATGAACCGGAGGGAAGCCACCAATCATGAATGCAGATATCCACGCCGGGCTTTTCCTGGTGGCTGATTACCAGATAATCGGTATTGCCGTATCCTGCGCGGCGTTCGGCGATTTCCTTGATTTCCTTGGGGTGATAGGTGACGACATACTTAATTCTTTCAGGATATTTATCCACCGCGTCGAGGCCGACAGCCATCAGATCGTAGGACGCCGCCAGCGTTTTCGCCGGGGCAAGATCTTCAAGGACACACGGCGCGGAACCGGTTATAATTAATATTTCACTTTTCACTTCCATTCACTATTCACCATTCACTCTTCACTATTATTGCGCATACGGATTACCTATCTGCGTGTAATAGGACACGATCAGGTTAATGTTTACGCCGACGGCTATTTCGGCGCCGTCCGGATAATCATTTGTCCCGCCGCCGGTATAGACGACAGACTCCGCGTATGGATTGTTATAGGCGGCAGGAGACGACCCGACAATCAACCTGCGCCGGTCCCAGGACTGAGACACAAAACAATAAATCAGGTCGCCAAGCATCTGCTCAGCGACAACAGACGGATCGGTTTCGCCGTATTTGACGACGCCTTCGATTTTCAGCGGCATTTTGCAGAGCTGGCGGCCGTATTTGATTTCGGCTTCTTCCACCTGCGGCCAGACAACAATGCAGGGCAATTCGCTGGGATCAACCTTCGAGCGCGCCCGCAAAACATTCTCTCCGATATCCGTCGCATACACCTGAGGCGACGAAACGCGGATAAGCGCCGCGCGCGTTAGAAACTCCTGTATGATTTTTTCCCGGATCGTCGTATCCATCATGTCACCTGGACGGTAAATTTAATGCCGTCGTTTTCGATTAATTCCTGCACGGTGTAAACAACCTCTTCCACTGTAATCGTATCTCCGCGCGACGGAGCCGTGATCGTCTCGCTTAACAAGCCTTCGATGGTCGTCCCGCGCTCCCAGACTTGAGCGTCCGTACCAGGCTGAAGGACCACGTCGAAATTGATGAAGACATGGCAATCAACCGCTGAACCAGCCGCCGGCGTCCATACCGCCGGTTTGCCATGCCGCGTGTAAAATTTGGCCGCCGCCGCTGTCATTGCCGTTCGAAAGTCCATGTCATTCGTTCGATACGATAATCACGCTGTATGTTTTGTCCGAGTCAAACGACGTCGGCGTAATTCTGAATGAATCCGCAAACACATCGTTCAGACGGAAACATACGCCCTTGTCAATCGCCGTCATATCCACGGGCGAATCTTCTGGTTCGATATATTCCGTCGCTCCCGGCGTCCGCAGTTCGATTTTAAGTGTTCCCGCGGACGGCTTGGCCGACACCTCAATCTGTATCTGGTGATTCGGCAAATACTCAAATCCGGCATTGCCCAGCGTTTCGACGCCGTCGGCCTGCGTTTTATCCAGGATTTCTATTTTATGATTTTTAATCATCGCCCTTACTCCCTTGTAATCCCGGCAGACCGTATGGCCCGCCGGGATTATTTGATTTAAACGTAACGCACGACGAGATAATTGATCTTGTCGCCGGCCGTGTAGGTGCCGTCCGCGGTAATGGTGATACCCGCGGGAGACGCCGCCGCGGACGCCGAAACAATATTAAGTTTCGGTGATCCGCCGTTGGTGTGCATGGTCGCCAGCACAACGTCGGTATCCAGACAGCCCGTCACGGCGATAAACTCGGCCGTATCCAGCGGAGAATCCGCCACGGTATGAATGCCGGCCGCGACAATCATCGACTGCGAAATGCCGCCGATCAAGACGTTGATGGTTGCTGTCTTACCGGAGTCAATCGCCTCCAGCGCAATGCCGAACAGCGCGCCGGACGCCTTTTTGCTGATGGTCGTCCCG
>JALOAP010000298.1 GCA_023228745.1 Dehalococcoidia bacterium
CGCTACCGGACGCGTACGCCTTCAGCAATGCGATAACCTCCTCCGCGCGCGGATGCGGCCGCTCCACCGCGCCACATGCCTGCAATTCCGCAACTGCTGCCTCGCGAGTGCGATGGAAGAGCGTTGCGTGACGGATGCCCTGCTCCGTCAACGCGACCCCTGCGTAGCCGAGCGCGGTCTCGGTAACGGCAATCGCGGGTGCTTCGTCGTTCATGGGCACAGGGTACGCGCTAACGGTGCTTTCGCACAGATGTTCTGGTACTCCCACCGGGTGCCTTTCGCCGGAAAATTCGCCCGAAGAGGCTGTTTCGAAGCTTCCGGTACGAGCTCTCCGCATCCTCGTCCTCGATGCGCTGGAGGTCCGGGCGGCCATAGCGCGCCTCCTCGTATGCCTCGGCGAGGCGCCTGGCCTCGTCCTCGCGGGCAACGGCGGAGCCCACGCGCTGCGACCACTCGCGCGGCGTCTCCTCCGGGCGACCGCCGAGCCCGGCCCAGCCTGCCAGCCGCTGCGTCTTCGCCCAGAGCCGCGAGCGCCCATCGAGCCCGCTGAGTCCCCAGTTCCAGCTCAATTGCCCGGCGACCAGGAGTGCTACCACCAGCGTGAGCATGCCGGCGAGCGTCCAGATGAGCAGCCACGGCGGTTCACTCTTGTTGATGGGTTCCTCGGTCAGCGCCTGCCCGATCTCCGGGGGCAGCGCTTCTGGCAGCATGTTCGGGTCGATGACGTCGGTGCTGAACAGGTCGCCAAGGTCGACGCCGCTGAGGGCATCGCCAGTAAGGTCCGGCCCGAATCCGCCACCGGCACCGCCGGAAGGCCGATCTGGCGTCGGATTGAACTCGACCCATCCATACTGTGGGAACCAGACTTCGACCCAGCTATAGGCATCGTCCTTGCGGACGGTGTAGGTCCCGTCCTTCGCGTCCTTTGGATCGAGCGCATAGCCCACGGCGATACGCGCCGGGATGCCGAGCGATCGCAGCATCACCGTCATCGCTGATGAGTGGTAGTCGAAGTAGCCCTGCTTCAGGTCGAACAGGAAGAAATCGACGACATCGCGCTTGGGCGGTGCGGTCTCGACCTGGAGGTTGTAGGGGAAGCCTCGAAGGTACGCTTCGACCGCCAGCGCCTGGTCGTATGGGTTCGCGGCACCCGTCGTCACGCGCTGCGCCTCTTCGCCGACGCGCCCGGGGAGGCTGTCGGGGAGTTGCAGGTACCGCTCGCTCACCCAGGCGGGGTACTCCGTATCGGCAGCCCGGAGGTCATCCGCGCTCGCCAGGCTTTGCGAGCCGATGGAGTTGTACGTCTCTCCCTTGTCGAGCCCCCGGTGCAGCTTGATGGTCTCGATCTCACCCCGGTAATTCTGCGGTGTCTCGATCGTCATGTCCCGGTTCGAACCGAGCGGCATGCCGGGGGATAGCAGGATGCTGAGATCCTCCAGCGCCGTCACCTGGATCGTCACGGCGTTCCGCTTCTCGTACGCGCCGACGTCGGCGGATGCGGCCAGGCTCTGCCCGCTGACGCGCTCAGAGTCGCGTTTGCCGGCCTTCCACCCGGCACCCGTGTACTCCTCATAACTGGTCGCACGCAGCAGCCCCGCCTCGGGCGCCTTCACCTCCAGCAGTTGCTTGGTGCCGAGCTTCACGCTGCCCTGGACGGGGAGTGTGGCCCCGAACTCGTGCAGGTCCGCCCCTTTCCGCGAGTCGATGTTGTGGAACAGCCGGACCAGCCGGTCTGAGTCGGCCGTGAACGGCTGGACCACCTTGTCGTACACGCTCTCCACTGCTTTCGCCTGCGTGCCGAGCGGCACAGCCCAGGCGAATACCATCAGGCCGATCGCGAGGAACACCGTGAGTTGGACCGAGCTGACCGCGATGAAGTCCGGATACTCGATGCCGAGCCGCCGCCAGCGCTCCTGGTTCTTCTGCAGGTGGAGCCGTCCGATGAGTAAAATCCCGCCGAACAGGAAGACGACGAACGCGCCACTTGGTTGGCCGTCCTGGAATGAGATGTTGGCGAGGAGCACCACCGCCGCGGGGAGGAGTGCGACCCAGGGATTGTGCCAGCGGTAGATGACGTACGAACCGATGTAGATGGCGAGGAAGCTCACGCTGTGTACCAGCGTCACGAACGGGAGATTGTCGTTGCTGATGTCGTTTGCGCGGACAACTTCGAACCACTCATGCATCCGCGCCTGGAAGTCGTGTAGCCGCTGGCCGAGCGTCTCGCCGTCGGCATAGCCCTGCACTGCGAGCACGACCACGACGGCGCCCAGCGCGATCGCGATCGGATGGACCACTAACGCTGGCACGCGAACGCGGGCTCCCACCATCCCGATGAGGAGCGCGCAGATCGCGGTGGGCACCAGTGGCGGAAAGTTCCGTACCCACTCCGCTTGCTGGATCGAAACGGCCACCGCGATAAAGGCGATGAACGCTGCGATGAAGGTGAGCCAGTCCTCCCAGCTCATGAAGATGCGCGGCGCGCGCATCCCGGCTGGCGTGCCCCCCGGGCGGCTCGTCGCCCGGTTCATCGGGACGTTCATTCCTGCCATACGCCGGCCCCCGCGGAAGGACTAAGTGCGAGCGAGAGGTCGTCCCCACGCCGCACGACGTATGTCAGGATATCGCTCGCTGTCAGTTCTCCGTACATCAAAAGTGCGGAACGGTCTGACCCAAACGTTGAGGGATCGAGCAGCACGACGGCGGCGCGTACGCCTCGCTGTACGAGCGATTGGATGGACGTGAGCCAATGATCGTCGGTGGCGGAGGTCACAACCACAAGCGTCGTGTGCCGCCCAAACCGGCGCTGTTCCTCTTGCAACAGGTTACCGAGCGGCGCATCCCCAACGGCCCGCACGGTGGCCAGCGTTTCGAGGATCCGCGTCATCTGCTGCCCCCCGCGCTCCGCATCGATGATGCGCAGGTCACGCCCGAAGGACATGTACCCCACAGACCTGTTTGAAACGAGGTAGTGCCGGGCAATGCTCGCCGCGATGCGGACGCCATACTCCTCCGTGCTCTCCTCCCCACGGCCGGCGTTCACCCGACGTTCAAGGTCGAGAATTACCCAGATGTCGCTCGCGGGGTCGAGCTCGAATGTCTTCACCATCAACTCGCCCGTACGGGCCGTACTGCGCCAGTGGATGCGGTTGAAGGCGTCGCCGGGCGCGTATTGGCGAACGCCGCTCGCGTTCGGAGTCACGTAGTGCGTCCGGCGGCGAAACCTGCCCTCGCCCGGCAGGTTCGCCGGTGGCGCCTGGAAGTGCGGCAGGTCGACCACCGGTGGGTACACGAGGATCTGTTGCCGTCCCCCGAATTCGCGTACACGGCGAAAGAGGCCGAATGGGTCGGTCGCTGTGACACGCAATGGTCCCCAGTCGTAGAGGCCACGCCGCAGCAGCGGTGTATCGACGATCCAATTCCGCGACCGGCGCGGCGGCACAACCACGACGCGCCGCGATCTGTGCCCAGGGAGGTCGCTCGGGTCCTCTATATCCAGCCAAAGCTTCGGCAGGAAGAAGTTGTTTCGGACCTCGATGATCTCTTCCGCTTCCTGTCCCACCTGGGCGCGGTCCGTCCGCCGGTCGACGCTCACCTCGAGGTGGCGCGTGTTGTACCACGCGATGAACCAGCAAACCGGGATGGCGAAGGCCACGACGTAGGCGAGGCGGAACAGGAGCCAGAACCCGGTGCCCATCGCCACGAACACGGACACCAGCAGGATGGCGGCCACCAGTGTCAGGGTGCGGTGATCCGGGTCCAGCAGCGTCCGGGCAAAGCGACGCATGGCGAATCAGACGCGCGCGCGGGCGCCCGGCACCGCCACGCGGTTCAGGCAGGCCGCCACAACGTCTGCCACGGTTGTGCCCTTCACCTTCGCCCCGGGGCTCAGGATGATGCGGTGCCCAAGCGTTACGAGTGCCAGTTCCTTCACGTCGTCCGGCGTTACGAAGTCGCGGGCTTCGAGCAGCGCCTTCGCCTGTGCCGTCCGGAAGAGTGCCAGCGAGCCGCGAGGGCTGGCGCCAAGGTAGACCGACTCGTGTTCGCGCGTGGCCGAGGCCAACTCCACGATGTACTGCTTGAGCAGCGGGTCGACGTAGACCTCCTTCACCGCCCGCTGGAGCTGCAGGATCTCGTTCCCATCCGTCACTTGCTGGAGGTCATCGACCGGGTGCGTGGTCTGCTGAGCGTCCAGCACATGCACCTCGTCCACCTTTGAGGGATAACCGAGATGGATGCGGATGAGGAAGCGGTCGAGCTGCGCCTCCGGCAGGGGGAACGTGCCCTCGTACTCGATTGGGTTCTGCGTCGCCATCACCATAAACGGCGCTGGCATCTTATGGGTCACCCCGTCGACCGTAACCTGCCGCTCCTCCATCGCCTCCAGCAGCGCCGACTGTGTCTTCGGCGTCGCCCGGTTCACCTCGTCGGCGAGGACGACCTGCGCGACAATTGGGCCGGGCCGAAATTCGAAGTCGCCCAGCTTCTGGTTGTAGATCGATACACCGGTCACGTCGCTCGGCAACAGGTCT
>JALOAP010000300.1 GCA_023228745.1 Dehalococcoidia bacterium
GCCCTCCCGCTCCATCGCCGGGTACATCGCGTCCTGGTAGTGGTCGTAGTGGCCGGAGCGCTTGTAGAGCTCGCCCTTCGCCACTACCGGGGTGATCACGTGCTGGTAGCCGTGCTCGATCTCCAGGTCTTCGATCCAGCGCTGGAGTTCGCGGCGAATCGTGGCGCCAGCAGGCAGCCAGATGACGTGTCCCGGGCCGATCTCTTCGTAGAGGTCGAAGATCTCCAGGTCCCGGCCGATGCGCCGATGATCACGGCGACGCGCATCTTCGAGGCGGCGTTCATACTCGGCGAGCTCATCCTTCGTCTCGAAGAGCGCACCGTAGACGCGCTGGAGCTGCGGGTTCTTTTCGCTCCCGCGCCAATAGGCTCCGGCGATGCTCAGCAGCTTGAAGGACTTCGGGATCTCGCCCGTGTGGTTCACGTGGCCGCCGCGACAGAGATCCGTGAAGTCCGCATGGGTGCACTGCGTGATGCTGCCCTCTTCGAGGTCCGCGATGAGGTCGAGCTTGAAGGGCTGGTCCTTCCAGTGTTCCTCGGCCTCGCGCTTCGTCAGCTCAGCCATGCGGAAGGGATGCTTGCCGGCGAGGGACTTCCGCATGCGTTCCTCGAGCCAGGTGAGGTCCTCTTGCGTCAGGGGGCGCGGCAGGCGGAAGTCGTAGTAGAAGCCGGTTTCGATGGGCGGCCCGATGCCCAGCTCCGCCTCGGGCATGAGTTCGACCATCGCCTCGGCGAGCACGTGCGCTGCCGAGTGGCGCATGCGGTTGAGGCGCTCTTCTTTGTCCAGCGATTTCAGGTCGACGTGGTCTTCGATAGGGTTTGGCAAGGGTTCGAACCTCCGGAGGAATGCCCGCGCCCCAAACGCTGGGACGGGGACGCGGCTCCGTGGTTCCACCCAACTTCTCCGCCCCGTGGAGGTGCAGGGACGGACTCGTTGCGGCCGGTAACGGGGCCATCCGTGCACGCTTATCGCCAGAAGGCGCCTCGCGGCAGGCTCGCGGGGGGTGTTCGCTCGCCGGGTGTCGCGCTTTCAGCCAGCGGCGCGACTCTCTGGTGGGTGGCGGCTACTCGTCCCGGTCGTCGCCTTGCTATGGTTCCGGCCGTCGGCCCATCGGCCTTCGGCAGGTAGGCGCTCAGTGTACCACGGGACCTCGCGAGGCCGGTGCAGCGCGCCGTGAAATCTGTGGCGCGGATCGAGCCGAACCGCTATCGTAGAGATCCGCGTGGGCGGTTAGCTCAGATGGTTAGAGCGCTGCGTTGACATCGCAGAGGTCACTGGTTCGAATCCAGTATCGCCCACCACGTTCCCCCTTCCCTGCGCCTCCCCAAGTGCCAGAGTGCCCGATCCCACGGGCAGCAGTCCGCACATCCCCCGTGGCCGGACGAACACGGCTAACGGGCCACGCGGTAGCGGAGGTAGACCACTTTCGAACGGAGGGTACGGGACTCGATGAGTTCGAGGTTCACCCGGTCCTCGCGATGGGGAAAGTAAGGACGGCCACCGCCGACCAGCACCGGCAAGACCCTGAGCCGATACTCGTCGATAAGACCCAACGCAGCCGCCTCGGTGGCGAGCGTCGCGCCGCCGATCGCGATATCGCCCTCCGCCGGTTCGGCCCGCAAGCGCTCGATCTCCTCCTCCAGACCGGCGGACGCTCGGCGGGCGTTTCCCTGTACCGCTGACAGTGTGGTGGAGAACACGACCTTCGGGAGCGCCCTCCAGATCGCTGCGAATTCGAGGGTTGAGAAGTCGAGCGATGGGTTCTGGTCGGCGGTCTCCCAATACAGCATGGTTTCGTACAGCCGTCGTCCAAGGAGATGGACTCCGGCCCTACGCACCTCGTCGGTGGCGAGGTTAAAGAGCTCCTCGTCCGGTGTCGTCCAGTTGAAGGACCCATCCGGCCCGACGATGTAGCCGTCCAGCGACACGGCCATCGAGTAGGTCACGCTGCGCATCTGGAATCCTCCCCACGGACGGGTTCGCCGCATCCTGGATCGACCGTGTCACAACTGGTCGTGTCACGCGACTGGCCTCTTGTCAAAACCGTGCCCCGCAGACGCTCGCAGCGGACTCAGCCCGGTCGCACCTGCTGCCGCGCCGCTTCGTCGCGCTGCTTCTCCTCGGAGAGCGCGTGAGCGGCGATGCTGGTCTCGATCATCTCTTCGAAGCCAATGACGGCGCCGATGGCGATGAGCACCGGGAGCTGGAGCTGCCATCCTGCGCCAATGAGCAGGAGCGCCAACCCGCCAAGCACGAAGCGCATCGACTGCATCAGCGCCAGGTTCTTGCCCGGCGCGTTGTGCGCCAGGCGCAGGCTGAGCCGGAAGCGGAAGCCCGCGCGCACGACCAGCAAGACCCCGATCGCGGCCAACGCGACTGTGGGTGCGGCGCGCCACGGGGAATCCCAAAGCAGCTCCATCGCCTCCTCCGGCATCTCGATCATGTCCAGCGTACGTGTAGAGGTGGCCCTTCACCTCGTCCATTTTGTGATGCTAGAGTGGAACCACTTTGGATGTTGTCCTCGACCTTAGCCCCGACGCGAGCATCCCCGCGTACCAACGGCTGGCGGAGGCAATTCGCAGCGGGATCCTCGAAGGACGGTTCCGGCCCGGCGAGAAGCTCCCGCCGACCCGTATCGTTGCGTCCAGTCTGAAACTTGCGCGGAATACGGTGCTCGAGGCGTACGAACAGCTCGCCGCGGAGGGCTACCTCAGCGCACGGCACGGCTCCGGGACCTTTGTGGCCCCGGACCTGCCCGAGCAGGCGCTTCGTGCGCCCGCTTCGAAGCAGCCGGCACCCGCGGCAGCGAGTGCAGCGGAGCCGGCCCTTTCCGCCTTCGGCGAACGGGTCGTTCGTGGCGAAGTGCCGGCCCAGATGCGCCGCGCGGATGGCAACAGTGCCTACGAGTTTCGCTACGGGACGCCCTCGTTCGACGAGTTCCCGATCGATGCATGGCGAACCCTGACGAAGCGCGTCCTCGATTACCCGCCGCGCGAACTGCTTGGCTACGGGCCGACGGAAGGATTGCCGCAGCTCCGGGAAGCGCTCGCCCGCTACCTCCAACGATCGCGTGGCGTCCGCTGCAGCGCCGAGGATGTGTTCATCGTGAACGGCTCTCAGCAGGCGCTGGACATGGCTGCTCGGGTGCTCCTGAACGATGGGGATGGCGTCGCCATCGAAGAGCCGTGTTACCCCGGTGCCCGGGCAGTGTTCGCGGCGAACGGCGGCCAGCTCCTGCCGGTGCCGTGTGATGACGAAGGGATCGTGGTGGCCGCCATGCCCGACCGCGCCACCCTGGCCTACGTCACACCGTCGCACCAGTTCCCAACCGGCGCTGTGATGTCCGCACCACGGCGACTGGAGCTCCTCCAGTGGGCCGACGCGAACGACGCCGTCATCATCGAAGACGACTACGACAGCGAATTCCGGTACGAGGGCCGCCCGCTGGCAGCGCTACAGGGTCTCGACGAGCACGGGCGTGTGCTCTACACGGGGACACTGTCGAAAGTGCTGCTGCCGGCGCTCCGGCTTGGGTACATGGTCGCGCCGCAGCGGCTTCAGCCCGCACTGGCAGGCACCAAGTGGCTCACCGATCGGCACGTGGCTCTGCTCTACCAGGCGGTGCTGGCGCTGTTCATCGAGGAGGGCCACTTCGAGCGCCACCTACGCCGGATGCGGAAGGTGTACGAGCAGCGCCGGACAGCGATGTTGGCCGCATTCGAGACGTTCTTCGGTGACCGGGCACTCATCACCGGCACAGAAAGCGGGATGCACGTACTGGTCCAGATTCACGATGTGGCTGACGCCGACGACTTCATCGCCCGGGCGCGCGAACACGGTGTGGGGATCTACTCGGCGACTTCGTATTACACGACGGAACCGCCGCCGGGCGCGATCTTCCTCATGGGCTATTCGAGCGTTACCGAGGAGCGCATCCACGAAGGTATCCGGCTGCTCTCGAAGATTCGCCCTTCCTGACTCCCGTACCCGCAGTACGGCGGCAGAACTGCGTTAGGCGCGTTCGAATGCGACCACGGCTGCTGCCAGCAGCACGGCCTGGAGCATGCCCCCGGAGGCGAGCAGCCAGAGCCCGGCCGCACGCTCACGAGCGTGCACGGTCACTCCGATGAGCGTGTTCACGGCGAGCACGCCAACGCCGAGGTACGCGATGCGGAGCAGCTCACCCTTATCGCTAAAGCGCGCCACGGTCCCGAGCGACGGGAAGTCGAGCTGGACCACATCCGGGAGGCCCGGGTAGCGCACAACGACGTAGGCCGCGAGGACGATGCATGCCGCGGCGGACACGGCGGCGGTTATCACGGCCTGCCGGTCGCGCCAGATCGGGAGCGCGGCGAGGCCCGTGGCGACGGCACGCTGCGGCACAGTCGGCGAAGCACCGACGATGGCGCGCGCCTGGATCTCTTCGGCGAACGCCGCCTGGTCGATGACGGTAATCGCGTAGGAGGCGTCGCTGGTCACAATGTAGAGGAGCTCATCAGGGGTGCTGTGGGTGGAGTAGACCATGGTGT
>JALOAP010000301.1 GCA_023228745.1 Dehalococcoidia bacterium
ACATCCCCCAGCCAGTCCCGCTCGGCATCGCTCACGCTATCCTCACCGCCCGCGACTTCCTTGGCGGCCACCCTTTTGTCCTCTACCTCGGCGATAACGTGCTCTTGGGCGGCATCGAGCGCTTCGTCCGCGCCTTCGATGACAGCACTGCCGTCGCGTCGATCATCCTCAAGGAGGTCGAAGACCCGCGTGCCTTTGGCGTCGCCGAAGTGCGCGATGGCCGCCTCATCCGCATGGTCGAAAAGCCCGAGCACCCCCCCACGAACCTCGCGGTCATCGGCGTCTATGCGTTCCGTCCGCCCGTTTTCGACGTCATCGAAGGACAGGAGCCGAGCGCACGCGGCGAACTCGAGATCTCCGATACCATCACCCGGCTGGTGGAACGCGGCGAGGCGGTCATCGCCTCCCTCACGCGTGAACACTGGATTGATACCGGCAAGATGGAGGACATCCTCGCCGCCAACCGCGTCGTGCTCGAATCCCTGGGCGCTGGCAGGCGCATCGCTGGCTCCGTCACGAACTGCCGCTTCGACGGGCCGGTATTCGTCGAAGACGGCGCCGCTCTCGATTCCTGCTCCGTCGTCGGGCCGGTGACCATCGCCCGCGGCGCCCGCCTGCGGAACTGCCGCATCGGGCCCCACGTTGCCATTGGAGCCCGCGCCGCACTCGAGAATGTGGCCATTCGGAACTCCATCGTCATGGAGTCTGCCGCGCTCTCAGACTGCCCGGGGATCGAAGACTCCATGGTCGGGCGGTTCGCCTATGTTGCAGGCGCACCCGCCGGTAGCCGTCTCACCCTCGGCGACCACTCTCGCATCGAGGTCAGCCCGTGAGGGCGCTCGTCACCGGCGGGTGTGGCTTCATCGGTAGCCACGTGGTCCGCTCCCTCATCGCCTCCGGGTGGGCCGTCACCAACCTCGACTGCCTCACCTACGCCTCGAACCCGGGGAACCTCGCCGATGTTGCCGGCAACCCCCGCTATACGTTTGTCCACGGCGACATCTGCGACTTCGATCTCGCCCGGAACCTCGTAGACAAGGCCGATGTCGTCCTCAACTTCGCTGCCGAAACCCACGTCGACCGTTCGTTGCTCGACCCACTCGTCTTCGTCCGCACCGACGTCGAAGGGGTGGTGTCGCTCCTCGAGGCCGTTCGCCACGCACCCCAGGCTCGGCTCGTGCACATGTCCACCGACGAGGTGTTCGGCTCGCTCCCGCTGGGCATCGAAGCGGCTGAAGACGCACCCTTCGCACCCACCTCGCCCTACTCCGCGAGCAAAGCTGCCGCTGAGCTCCAAATCCGTGCCTACGCTGCTACCTACGGACTCCCAATCACGGTCCTGCGCTGTTCGAACGTCTATGGCCCGGGCCAGCATCTCGAGAAGTTCATCCCGCTCTTTACCACCCGCGCACTCGCAGGCGAAGAACTCCCGCTCTATGGTGACGGTCGCCAGGAGCGCGAGTGGCTCTTCGTCGAAGACCTCCTCAGTGCCGTCGGCGTCGTCCTCGCGGACCTTCCCGTCGCTCCCGGCGCCCATGCAGTGCACATCGGCAGTGGCGAACGCCTTCCCAACATCGAAGTTGCCGGTCGCATCTGCGACCTTGCGGGTGCGTCGCGCTCCCTCATCCGCCCGGTGTTCGACCGCCCCGGCCACGACCGTCGCTACGCGCTCGACTGCGCCAACCTCCGCGCTCGGGGCTGGGCGCCCCGCGTGCCATTCGACGAAGGTCTGAGCCGCACCGTGCGCTGGTACGCCGACCAGGCTGCGACCTGGTCGCACTCCGCCGACAACGACTTCGCCGCCTACCTCGACCGCCAGTACAGCGCCCGCCTCAGCGCGGTCGAAGAGTTTGGAAGCTAGTCCAGCAGCATCACGTCGATCTCGTCGCCCGGGTGCGCCACGGGCAGGTCTTCGGGGATGACTGTCAGCCCGTTGGCGGCGCTCATACTCGTGAGGATGCCGCTGCCCTGGGGCCCCGTGAGGTCCGCATAGAATCGCCCATCCTCGCCCTTGGTGACGATGCACCGCGCGAAGAAACGCCGACCGTCGGTGTTACGTACCTGGTCGCGCGTCACCGCCCGGACAATCTGCCGCTCCCAGTCGTCCCGCCCCAGCATCTTGAACATCGCTGGCCGCCCGAAGAGCTCGAACGACACCATCGAGCTCACAGGGTTCCCCGGGAGGCCAAGGTGCGGCACCTTCCGCCCGTCCGGCGTGAACGCACCGAACGCGAGCGGCTTCCCCGGCTTCATCCGCACCGTCCAGAAGTCGATCGCCCCTTCGCGCGCCAGCACGTCTTTCACCACATCGAAGTCGCCCCGCGAGACCCCCGCGCTGGTCACGATCATGTCCGCATCGAAGCCCTCGCGGATCTTCGCTGTCAGGTCCTCCACGGTGTCCTTCGCGATTCCGAGCAGCTTCGGCACACCACCGTACGCTCGCACCAGGGCGGCCACGCTATAGGCGTTGGCATCGTAGATGCGGCCCGGCTTCAGCGGCTGCCCGGGCTCGGTGATCTCATCTCCCGTGGAAAGGATCGCGACCACCGGCCGCCGGTACACCGGCACCTCATTCAGGCCCATACTCGCGAGCACGCCGATCTCCGAGGGGCGGACAACGCGGCCCGCAGCCATGATGACTTGCCCCTCCCGCAGATCCTCCCCACGGAAGCGAACGTTGGCGTGCCGCTTCGCAGCTTTGAACACGCGCACCTGGTCTCCGCGGGTGGGCGCCTCGTTCGGGCCGCGCAGGGGCTCGTCTGTCTCTTCAAACGGCACGATCGCGTCCGCGCCCGGCGGCATCGGCGCGCCCGTCATAATCCGCACGGCCTCGCCCGCTCCAACAGGCGTGTCGAGGATATACCCCGCGGCGAGGTCTGCGACCACGCGCAGCTCCCGCGGCGAGGCCTGCGTCGCCCCGTCGGTGTCCTCATGCCGCACCGCGTAGCCGTCCATCGCCGTGTTATCGAGCGGCGGGACATCGAAGGGGGCAGCGATGTCTTCTGCGATCGCTTGCCCCAGCGCTTTGAGCAGCGGCACCCGCACCGGCTCCAACCGCGAAAAGAACGAAAGGATCCGCTCACGCGCCTCTTCGACGCTGATCATCTCCGAGACCGGCATCGTCACTGTGCTATCACCCCGGGAGTCTGGTTCTCCCGGTAGCTTACGCGGTCGCAGAGCCCCCGGTCAGGCCAGCCGGACCGCCAGGCACGTCGTCGTTCGCTGCACGCCCGATACTTTCTGCACTGCTTCCGTGATGGCGTTGCCCAGCGTGTCGAGGTCATCTGCCTCGAGTTGCACGATGACGTCATACGGCCCCGTCACCGTATCGACGTTCGCGACCCGCGCCCCGGGGAAGCTGAAATCCTGGATGGCGGACCCTACCGCCTTCGCCTTCCCCACATCGGTCTCGATGAGTACGTAGCCACGGACGGCCATGACAGAGCCTCCTCGCTTCGAGTGTTCGGATGATGAAGATCTCGCCCGGAGGGTGTCAAGCCGCTCCCCCAGGCTACTGCACTTCCGGCAGCTGGATGCGCAGCTCCGGTTGGCCTCCTCCGCCGCTTCGCACCCGCAGCGGTACCTCGACCTCCACCGCTTGCACGAAACAGAGAGCCTCCTCGCCCTCTCGGCAGTAGTACACGGATGCGTGGCCCGTCAGGCGCGTCTCGCCATCCTGGAGCTGCACCGGGACGGGGATGCGAACCTCCTGCTCGTCCGAAACCCACGTCACCTCCCGCTCGCCCAGCTCCGCCACGCTCGCATTGCCACTTTCGAGCACCAGGCGCGACGGCCCGGAGCTGTTCAGGTGGTACCCCGCGGGAGACATCACCACCACCTGCATGACACCCGCGCCCGGTGCGACCTCCTGCTCCGGCAGCTCGACGCGCAACACCGTTCCCGGCGCCACTGCGGTGGCCACGCCGAGGTTCGAAAGCAGCAGCGTCGACACCTCTCCATCGCCCATGTTCATTACCCGGACCAGGTGGTTGTTCGTGTCCGCGATGAACAGCCTCCCGTCGCCGGCCGCGATCCCCCCTGGCTCATCGAACCGCGCGAGGTTGGACGGCCCATCGTCCCAGCCGCGCGTTCCCGTGCCCGCCGCCGTCATCACCTGGCGCGTCCCGCTATCGACAGCCCGGACCTTGTGGTTGTAGGTGTCGCCCACAAAGAGCATGCCATCTGCGTAGGCGAGGCCCTGCGGGTGCTGCAGCTTTGCCTGCGTACCCTGTGCATCCACGTCGCCGTAGTCGAACAAGCCCGTGCCCACCATCGTCTCGACGTCTCCGAAACCATCCAGCGGCACCCGTCGCAGCGAACTTGACTCCGGGTCCACCCAATACAGGTAGACACCGTCGGTCGCCAGCCCGCTCGGCTGCGCGAGGGTCGCCATATCGATGCGCGGCCCATCGTTGATGCCCTCTCGGCTTGTCCCCGCGAACACCGCCACCTGCTCCCGTTCGAGGCTGAATTCCCAGATCTGGTGCACACCGGCCATCGATACAAAGAGGCGACCATCAACCACC
>JALOAP010000302.1 GCA_023228745.1 Dehalococcoidia bacterium
GAGCCCACGCAGGAGTTCGAGGCGTTCGGCGTGGTGGCCTGAAGCGAGACCGCTGGAGCTCGGGATGACCCACGGCACGGTCTCGCCGATGCGTTCGGGCTGGGGACCGAGCGGGCGCCGGGCGAGTTCCGATGGCGCGAGGCCGAGGGCGTGGCGCCCGAAGAGCTGGTAGATACCCTTGCCGCTGAACACGGCGATACGCGGCTGGTGCTCGAGGAGTTCGGCGTGAAGGCGGGCGGAGCCTTCGACGATCTCGGGCCGGGACAGGTGGTCGGCGCGCCGGGTTGCGCGCAGGCAGAGGTCGGTGAAGCCGATGCCCGCTTCATCCATCAGCAGGCGGTCGTCTTCGAAGCGGACCTGGCGCGGCACGAGGCCGCTTTCATTGAGCTGCTTCCAGAAGACGTTGCCGCGAAAGGCGTAGTAGTGCCCGCGCCGGGCGGATTCGAGCCCGGGATTGAAGCCGATAAAGACCAGGCGGAGGCCCGGGCGGAGGAGGAGCGGCAATGCACGATTCATGATTCGCGATTCGCGATTTTCATGACGAGGGTGGAGGCAGGTCGAATTGGACCTGGGGGTCGTCGAGGATGAGCTGTTCGGGCAGGTCGTCGGCGTTGGGGGCGATGAAGTGCAGCGTGACAAGCGTGGGTTCGCCGAGGGGGAGACGGACGCCTTCGCCGCCGTTGACAGGGAGGTCGCGAGTTTCGATGGCGTTCGTTTTCAGCTCATCGCCGGATTCGAGGCGAAGCTGGAAGGTATCGAACTTCAGGGTCCAGCTACGGGCAGCGGTGAGGTCGACGATGACACGCCAGCGCTGGGACCCTTCCGGGTCGGCGGGAGTGGCGTCGAGCGCCCGCAGTTCGCGGACGGTGACGACGCGGCCTTCGTGGTCAAAAGTTTCGCCAACCGCGACGTGCTCGGGCGGGAAGAGCAGGTCGAGCAGCGGCGGCATGGCGAAGAAGGCCACGATCACGCCGGCGATGACGCCGAGAACGCCGCCGATCCAGAGGCAGCCGCGGCGTGCGGGGTCTTCGGGTTCGGCGCCGGGTTCGAGCCGGCGGCGGACGACTGGTCGCTCGGTCACACGTTCATGCTAACGGGGAAGCGGCAAAGGCTCTGCCCGCGGGTGAGGGCCCGTTACTGTGGCGGGAGCGCGGTCGCGGTTCCGTCGACGACGAGCTTGCCGTCCTGGTTCGTAACGGTGGTCTTGAGCTTGACCCACTTGCGCTGCTCGAGCTTTTCGATGACTTCGACGCGCGCGGTGATGGTGTCGCCGATGAAGACGGGGGAGCGAAACTGGACGTCCTGCCCGAGGTAGATGGTGCCTGGGCCGGGGAGCTGCATGGCGAGCACCGTCGAGATGAACGAGGCGGTCAGCATGCCGTGGGCGATGCGCTGCTTGAACATGCCTTCGGCGGCCGTGACTGCGTCGACGTGGGCGGGGTTCATGTCGCCGGTGATACCAGCGAAGAGGTAGACGTCCGACTCGCCAATGGTCTTGGTGAAGGAGGCGGTATCGCCAACGGAGATCTGGTCGTAGGTAGGCATTGGAGAAGGATAGCCCGGCGGGCGGCAGCCGGTAACCAACAGGCGAGGTTAGGCGGCCGGCGGCGCACTAGAGGTGGTGGCTGCGGCTGTGGCTTCGATGAGAAGCGAGCGGCCGAGGAGGGCTTCGGCGTGCTGGCGGGGGGTGCGTTGCGGTCTGCGTGCGTGCGAGGCGAGCCAGCATTCTGCGTCGGCGGCAGTGGCGAAGGTAGCGATGGCGTGGCGGAGACCGGAGAAGCGCGCGATGCGGGTGAAAAGCGGAAGCTGGCCAACCGAACCGAAGAGGGCGACGCGCATACCGGGACGGTAGCCGGCGCTGATCGCAGCGGCGATAAGGAGCAGGCCAGCGGGGCCGCGCTCGACCCGGGTCGCGTCACAAAGCACGGCGGAGATGTTGCCGGCTTCGGCGAGAGCGGCTGCCTGGGAAACGGCGCGCAGCGTCTCGTTCGTGGTCATGCGGCCCGAGAGGCCGACGTGCAGGAGCTTCCGCTGGTCATCAACACGAATGGCATACATAGACACCCCCTCACCGGTTGTGCACAAACCCGGTGAAAGGACTTTGGCCGACGATTCGTCAACGTTGCAGTAGGGGAAGGCCCGATGAGATCACCCGGAAGCGCGTAATCGTGGCGTGTGTGATTGGAGCACCAGGGATCTGACCCGGGCGCGAGGGCCGAGCAACCGCCGGAGGCGGGACGCGACCGCGGAGAGACGCTCGGCAGGCACGCGCGGCACGAGCACGATTTCGCCCGCAAGGACGCCGAGATCATCGTAGCCGCGGGCGAAGCGCCGCAAGAGCCACGCAACTTCGAAGACGTCCGCGGCAGGGGCTGGCTGGACGACCAGCGCCGGCGGCATCGGTTCGACGACGCGCAGCACGGGGAGTGCGCGCTGGTGGTCCCAGTCGCGGGGTTGTCGCCCCAGGAGCAAGACGCGGGTCAGCGCAGCAGCCACCTGCTGCGGGGTGACCGGGATGGTGAGCCAGTCGGCGACCGCCGGGTCAAGCGCGGCACGCAGGTCATCGCGGGCGGCGAGGGGAGCAAGGAGCACGCGCGGGAGCGTGGGCTGCTGCTTCGCCCGGAGCGCACGCCCCGGGACCTCGAGGATCACGACAGAGGGCATGTCGATATCCTGCACCCGGCCGGCAGTGATGCCCATCGTTTCGCAGCTCTGGAGGACGGTGACGCGTGCTGCGGCATCGGCGATATCGACCGCGACCGTGAGAGCGCGCAAGTTGGGATGGAGCCAGTTGCCATAGGCGCCATCGATAGCGCGGGCGCGAAGGTGGCGCGGCGAGCGGCCGTCGCGGGCAACGCTGCCGAGCCAGGTGTCACAGGGAGCGCACAGCCGAAGGGTGGGAAAGGGGATGCTGGCGCCGCCGGGATCGCGGCACTCGATGCGCGAGAGGGATTGCGCGATGCGGCGGCAGAGGCGGCACTGCTCCTCGAACAGCAGGTTGCGGCCGTTCGCAGTCGGTGAGGCGATGAGGCGCGGAGCGTCGTCGCGGGCGGCAGTGACGACGTCTCTCAGCCAGCCAAGGCAGGACGCACAAATCGCCGCCTGCCAACGGACGTCCCCGGCGTCAACCGCACGCAGGACGGCGAACGGGCGGCGTGCGGCACAACAGTCGCAGGACTCCATGCGGGGATCATCGCACCGCCGGCGCAGGACTGAAGGCGGAGGAATCGCATCATCGCCGCAGGTATATCGCCGCGGAGGGGAGAGGTATGGGGGACGCGCCAGTAGAGAGTGCGTGGCTAGCGTACGACCGGAGATGACAGGTCCATGGAAGGAAGCTATGCTTTCGGCCGCGGCCGGCAGCCCCTTCCCTCGAGCGAGCCGGACCACGGATTGAGGTGCCGGTCTTGAACAAGTCTGCTCGTCTATTGGTTGGCGTCCTGGCGGCTTTCGCACCGCTTGCCGGAGCGCTGCTGGTGCCGTTGACGGCCGAGGCAGCGCCGAAGCGCATCGTCTGCCGCGAGAACGTGTGCCGCACGTCGTGTACTCAGCAGCTCCCGAACGGGGAAGCGGTCTACTACGACCACGGCACCCGCATCACGATTCGCGACAAGGACGGCAAGCACCACGAGTTCGTCTGCAACGACGGGAAGTGGGAACCGGCACGCACGTTCGAAGGGCCCGGTCCACGGACGCTCGGAAATATTGGAGTTGGGGCGATTGCCGGGGTTAAGGGAGAGGTGACGACCAGCGACTGCACGGATGGCCGCCAGACGGTCTGCGCGACCACGCTTGTTGGTCCCCCGGGGCGGTTGGCAACGGCCCGGTGAGCGCACCCTCGACGAATCGCTCTGCGAGAGCTCTTCCCCTGGCCAGGTACAAATCCTCGCCCTCGCCCGCTGCCAACCCTCACCCCCTCGCCCGCTGGGCCACTGCGGTGGGAGAGGGGGAGGGCGTTGTGCTGTTCGGGGTCAGCGGATGCGGGTGGCGATGACCCGATCGAGGTCACGGGAGAACCAGGGCGCGACGCGTGGGTCGTCGGCGAGCCGCTGGAGGAGGCCACCTTCGGTGGCGGCGGCGCCGGGAATGCGCTCTGCGGGCGGGATACGCAGGATGAGCGAACCGCCCGTTCGGAGCAGCCGGACGAGATCTTCATAGGCGGCTGCGAGTGCGCCCAGCCCTTCGTGCGCGACGAGCAGGTCGTACGGGCCACTGAGCGCGCGGATGACGGTCGCGGGGGCGGCCCGATGCACCCGCACCACCTGGTCGAGGGCGTAGCGGCGGACCAGGTTTTCGAGCAGGTCGGCGTGAGCGGGGTCGGCTTCGACCGCATCGAGACGGCCGGTGCGCCCGAAGGCGGCGGCGATATGGAGTGTACCTTCACCGAGACCCGCGCCGAGTTCGAGCACATAGGAAGAGTGCGTAGCGCGCGTTAGGACTTCGAGTTCGCGGAGGTCCGCGGGCGAGAGTGGCTCAAGCTGGCAGCCGTGGGCAGCAATGTGGGCAACGACCTCGTCGTGG
>JALOAP010000303.1 GCA_023228745.1 Dehalococcoidia bacterium
TCGCCGTCGGGCAGTTCCGGGACGGGCTGTTCGTGGGCATGGTGGTCGCGGCGAACGTTGCGGTGGCGACGCTCCAGGAGCTGAAGGCGACGCGCACGCTGCGCGAACTGGTCGCCCTGACTGCGCCGCAGGCGACGGTTATCCGCGACGGGATGCCGCAGGCGATCCTTGCGGAGCACGTCGTGCAGGGCGACCTGCTGCACCTCAAACAGGGCGACCAGGTGGTCGCCGATGGCCGCATCATCGACCGGGTGTGCGAAGTCGACGAATCGCTGCTCACGGGTGAGTCGGACTCCGTGCGCAAGGAGCCCGGAGCGGAGCTGCGCTCCGGCAGCTTCTGCACGGCGGGCGACGCCTATTACGTCGCCGAGAAAGTGGGCGCCGAGGCGTACGCGGTGAAGCTCAACGCCGAGGCGCGCGAGCTGGTGAAGCGCAGCTCCCCGCTGATGCTGCGCTTCAACCGCATCCTGCGCGTGCTGCTGACAGCCACGGCCATCCTCGGCGGGCTCCTCATGATCCAGTACATGAACTCAGACCGCGGCTTCAGCAATGCCGTGCGCGATACGGCGGCGACGGTAACCACGGTCGTGCCCACGGGGCTGCTGCTCGGCATGACCGTGGCCTTCGCGGTGGGTGCGGTGCGGGTCTCGCGCTCGAATGCGATCGTGCAGGACATCGGCGCGGTGGAGGCGCTCAACTACATCGATGTCATCTGCCTCGACAAAACCGGCACGATCACGGCGAACAAGCTGAAGCTCGCCGATACCTACTGGGTTCCGGGTTTCGAACTGTTGCGTGGCTGGCTCGGGGCCTTCGCCGATGCGACGGCGACTGACAGCAAGACCGCAGGCGCGCTCGCCGAGGCGTTTGCGGCGGAGTCGAATGGCGCGCGGCCAGACGGCGCAGTGCCGTTCAACTCGGAGCGGCGCTGGAGTGCGCTGCGGCTGGAACGGATGGGGGAACGGCGGACGTTCATTCTCGGCGCGCCCGAGACGGTGCTGCCGCTTTCCCCCGACGAAGAACTGGCCGAGGACCTGCGACGGCGCTACCGCGAGGCGAGCGAGAGTGGCCTGCGCGGTGTGGTCTTCGCGGAGACGGACACGTTGCCGCAGACCGACGGGCCGATGCCGAAAGCGCGGCCGGTGGCGCTGCTCCTTATCGGCGACGAACTGCGCCCCGAAGTGCGTGAGGCGTTCGCGATGATGGAGCGGCTCGGCATCGAACCGAAGCTCATTTCTGGCGACAACCCTCGCACGGTGGCGGCGCTGCTCGCGCAGCTCGGCATTAGGACGAAGGGCGGTGCCATTTCGGGGGCGGACTTTGAGGCGATGGATCCCGACGAGTTCGCCGACGCGGTGGCCACGAACAGTGTCTTCGGCCGGATTGCACCGCACCAGAAAGCGCAGATCGTGCAGGCGCTGCGCGACGATGGTCACTTCGTGGCGATGGTTGGTGACGGTGCGAACGACGTGCAGGCGCTCCGCACCGCCGATGTCGCCGTGGCCATGGCCTCCGGCACGGCGACAGCGCGTGCGGTGGCCGGCGTGGTATTGCTGCACGATTCGTTCGCGGCGCTCATCCGGGGGGTGAAAGAGGCGACTGCGGTGCTGGGGAACGCGGCCCGGCTGAGCAAGCTGTTCATCGCCAAGAGCCTCTACGCCTACCTGCTGGTGGTGGCGACGAACATGCTCGGGCTCGACTTCCCGTTTCTGCCGCGACAGGGCTCCATTACCGCGCTGGTGACACTGGGCATCCCCGCGGTCTTCATCTCCATCAGCGTGCCCCCGCCCGAGGCTGGCCGGGACTTCACGCGGAATGTGCTGCGCTTCGCACTGCCGGCGGGGCTCGCGCTGGCGGCGTCGGCGGTCATCGTGCACCTCGTGACCGAGGGGCTGCTTGGCCGGGACATCGAGGAGGCGCGCACGCTGGTGTCACTCACCGTGGGCATCACGGGGCTCTTCTTCATGGTCGAGGTGCTCGGCTTCGAAGGGGCATCGTGGCGGAGCCTCACGCGGCCGGTGCTGACGACCGTCCTCGGGGCGCTGCTGGTGAGCGGTTTCCTCGTGACGGTGTACACGCCGAGCCTGCGGGAGTTCTTCGACTTCGTCGAAATCACCCCGGATGACTGGGTGATCGTTGGCATCGCGGTAGTCTCGGCGCTCGCCGGGCAGTACCTCTTGAGCCGCTACTGGCAACAGTTCCTCGACCTGCTGACGGCGAAGCCACGGAAGCACGAGCGGCTGCGCGGCCGCGCAGTCTGAACGTGCCGGGCTCCAACTCCCCGGTGCCGAGGGCTGACCGGGCACCGGGGCCTGTTCACCGGGAACCTACAGGAACGGATTCACGGCCGCCTGCATGCCAAACTCATCGGCCACGGGCCCGCGCACGAGCTTGCTGTCGTAGGTGCTGAGTGCCTGGGCGAGGGCGCGGTCGCTGCTGAGCGCTTCGGTGACGCCGAGGCTGGCGATTTCGAGCACGTAGGGGAGCGTGGCGTTCGTGAGCGCCTGTGTGCTGGTCTGGGGGACCGCGCCCGGCATGTTGCTCACGCAGTAATGGACGACGCCTTCTTCGACGTAGACCGGGTCGCTGTGGGATGTCGGCCGGCTGGTCTCGGCGGCGCCGCCCTGGTCGATCGAGACATCGACGATGACGGCGCCCGGGCCCATCGAGCGCACCATCTCGCGCGTGACGACCTTCGGCGCGGGCGCGCCAGGCACGAGCACGGAGAGGATGGCCAGGTCGGCGTTACGAAATTCGTCGGCGAGGCTGTGGGGTGTCGAGAGGCGGGTAGCGACGCGGCCCGCGAAGAGCTCCTGGAGCTGGACGAGGCGGGGCAGGTCTGGCGACATAATCGTGACACGGGCGCCGAGCGCGGAGAGCACGTGAGCAGCGGCCGTGCCAACGCTCCCGGAGCCGACGAGCACGGCGTGCCCGGGCGCCACGCCGGCTATACCGGCGATGAGCTTGCCGCGGCCGGGGCCGGGGTGCTTCAGGAGCTGCAGACCCATCTCGGCGGCCATCCGCCCGGCGACCTGCGACATGGGCGAGAGCAGCGGCAGCGAGCCATTGGGGAGGCGTACGAGTTCGTAGGCGAGCGAGGTGCAGCCCGAGGCCATGAGCCGTTCTGTAAGCGGGCGGTCGGAGGCGAGGTGGAGATAGGTGAACAGGGTGAGCCCGGGGCGAAGGAAGCCGAACTCATCGGCGACGGGCTCCTTCACTTTGACGACAAGTTCGCAGCTTGACCAGACCTCGGCGGCGTCGGGTGTGACGCGGGCGCCGGCGGCTGTATAGGCGTCGTCGGTGTGGCCGGAACCCGCCCCCGCGCCCGCTTCGACGAGCACATCGTGGCCTGCGGCCACCAGCGCGTTGGCTCCTTCGGGCGTCAACCCGACTCGTAGTTCGCCGTCTTTGCGCTCTCGAACCGTGCCGACTCGCATGTGTTGCCCTCCGTGTGGCAGCGGTCCCGGGGGCAACCGGGCCTTTACCATCCTACTCCCGGGCGATGCACGGTTCATCGTGCGAGCAACATGGGGCACGCTTCATTGGCAATCGGGCTCGAAAAATTGGGGAGGGAGAAAATGGTGCGCGGCGCTGGCGGGGTGCGCCGCGCACCAGGAACACGGCGAGACTACACGCTCAGGTACGCTCGCCGCCTTCGGGATGGATGCTTCGTTCGCGACGGAGCTCTTTATCCTCGGTGCTCGAAAACGTCTCTGCGCCCGCGTCGAGGATCGGAGATTCGGAGACGACGTGGCCGCCGGGGTCATCCAGCTTGTAGGACTCCAGCACTTCGGCGTCGAAGTCCATGATCACCATGTCGTCGTCGATTGAGAGCACGGAACCGAAGCTCAGCCAGTAGTCGCGCTGGCGCGGGGCGTCCACTTTGAATGCGTCTTCCACCACGGTCTTCACGGTGCCGAGTTCTTTGTCGTCGCGCGTGAACACCCGTTGGCCACGCATCGGCGAGAGGCCGAGCGTGGATTCCATCCGGCGAGGTGAGGTCATAGGCGCCTCCGCATGCCCCTGTCCGGGCGATGGCCAGTGTCGGTTCGAATGGAAGGAGGTGGCATCAACCAGATTCACCGTGAATGTCGGATGCATCGCAGTACTGGCCGGTCGGCCAGTCTTGCGAGTGCGTGGGCGCCCAGCGACACTTTGCAGGCATGTCCCGCCTGCTACTCGCGACCAACAACCCCGGCAAAGTGCGCGAATTCCGCCGGCTGCTCGATGGTGTCCCGTTCGACGTGGTGACGCCCGCGGACCTCGGGATCGCGATCGAAGTGGAAGAGGACGGTAGTTCATACGCGGAGAACGCGGCACTGAAAGCGCGTGCCTACGCGGCAGCCGGTGGCTGCTTCGCGCTTGCGGATGACTCGGGCATCGAAGTCGACGCGCTCGGCGGAAAGCCCGGAATGCACTCCGCCCGGTACGGCGGCCCGGGCCTCGACGATGAGGGCCGCACGAGGCTGCTCCTTCGCGGCCTCGAAGGCGTGCCGGACGAGCAG
>JALOAP010000304.1 GCA_023228745.1 Dehalococcoidia bacterium
GAGGCCTGCGAAGAGGTGGGTGCTCGGATCGGCAGCCTGGAGCTGCTCGGGGTATATACACACGCCTGGCGCCGCGTGACCAACCACCAGGCCGTCTACTGCTCCTGCGACTTTGAGCTCCGGCGGGAGCGGCACTGGGAGGTCGCGGATGCAAAATTCTTCGCGCGCAGTGCGCTCCCGGCACGGCTGGCGCCCGGCGATCGGCGTCGCATCGAGGAGTACTTCGGCGGCGTGCGCGGTAGCAGTAGCGCCTGGTAGGCCAGCAACGATCACAGGACGATAGCAGCCGGGTCGTGAGTGCTGACGAGCGAGTAGCAGTAGTACTGCACATGCGCACGAACCGGCCGTGCACCCGCAGTTTGTCTCTGACCGCCACCAGCACGGGGGTAGCTCATGGCAACGGAGCGGCCCGTAGGCGTAACGCTAGTTGCTGCCGTCCAGGCGGCAAACGCAGTCGCAACCGGCCTGGAGGTGGTCGCCGGCGAACGGGCAGTCCCATCCGATGAGGGGGCTGTCCTTGTCGCGGCCGGTGTAGCGATCGTTGTCGGAGGTCTGCTGGTATCGCTGGGGCTGTGGCGGCTGCAGCGGTGGGCCTGGACGGCAACCATGGTTTGGGTCGGCGTGGTGATGGCGCTTGCGCTCTCCTCTTACTTCCACGGAAATCCCAGCTACGTGGTGATGGGCTTGAGCGTGATGCAGGTGTTCTATCTGAACCAGTCGGAAGTACAACGTGTCTTCGCTGGCGGGACCGAGGCGACCGGGTGAGCAGGGATTTCGAACTCCTCCGGCGGCATGAACCCATCGTTCGCTACACGCAGGGCGAGATGTTCCTGCCCTGCCCGGTCGAGCGCTACGTGGAACGCTGCAGCCTGTGGGCGCATGCGCCACAGGGACGTCCAGAAGAGCTGGTCCCGGTGGGTGCACTGGATATCGACTCGTTGGAGAAACATGGCGCGCAGAGCGATGGGCCGCTCTTCATGCGCTTTGTCGAGAAACCGCTCGGCGGGTTGGAGTACCAACGCTGGCGGGCGGGGAGGCCTTCGTTCCATTCGTCGACGCGGCTGGCGCGGGTTGGGCTTGGTCCGCGATTCCTCGACTCCCTTTTCTCGCTCTCACTCTACCTGCGCGGCAAGGTGCCGGGCGGCACTGCCGGGCGGGCATCGATGCAGTACGAGGAGATACGGCGCGACTCGGCCTGGGTGCCCTATTACGGCCGTGTCATCCACCGCGACGGCTACATCGTCCTCCACTACCTGCTGTTCTATGCGATGAACGACTGGCGCTCCTCGTTCCTTGGTGTGAACGACCACGAGGCGGATTGGGAACAGCTTTTCATCTACCTGGACGACTCGGGGGAGGAACCGGAACCGATATGGCTCGCCTGTGCGGCGCACGATTACTCCGGCGACGAGCTCCGGCGGCGCTGGGACGACCCGGATATCACCGTGGTCGAAGGCCATCCGGTCGTCTATGCCGGGGCAGGATCGCACGCGACCTACTTTAAGCCGGGGGAGTACCTGACTTCAGTCGAAATTAAGCTGCTGCGTCCGTTCGCGAATGCCGCCCAGGTGGCGCGGCGCATCTGGCGGGATGTCCTCGGGCAGGGCGATCCCACGGCATTCGTCCGGGAGGTTGAGGCGCTGGTCCACGCCCCGTTCATCGACTACGCGCGCGGCGATGGGCCGTCCGTGGGCCCGGGCCAACCGGTCGAGTGGACGCCAGTGGTGGTCTCGGACGAGGTCGGGTGGGTCAGGCAGTACCGCGGACTCTGGGGCCTCGACACTGAGGACATCTTCGCAGGGGAGCAGGCGCCGGCGGGGCCACGCTACACCCGCGAGGGCACGGTCCGGCAGTCCTGGTACGACCCCCTGGGTTGGGCGGGGCTGAGCAAGGTCGCGCCGCCGTCCCGGGCGGGGGCAGTGCTCGACGAGCGAGTGGAGGAACTTTCACAGGAGCTCGTCGAGGTAAGACGGCGGGCGGAACACGAGCAGCGTGAGCTCCGACGGCTCGAAATCGAATCCCGCCTGCGGCATTCGGCGGGCCGCAGAGCATCGGGCCCCCGGCTGAACGACGACATCGCCCGAGGGGAGGCGGAACTGAATCACCTGGAGGCCCGCAGCCAGGAGATCGAGCGCGGTATCAGTACCCTGCGTCGCGACCGGGACCGGCTGAGTGCCGGGAAGCTGGATGACCCGCGGGCGCACCTCCGGAGGAGTCACGAACCAATGGCACCGGAGGCTATCCGCCGGGGACGGCTCGCCGAGGCATGGGCCACGGTGAGTGTCGGCCTGCTACTGGTGACAGCCGCCGCGCTCATCCAGCTCACAACCACCGATACGGTCGCCTCGCTGCTCCTGCTCGTTGGAGGAGCGATCTTCATCGAAAGCATCCTGCGCGGGACGGTACGTTCACTCTTGTTGAACGTCACTATCGTGCTCGCCGTGGTTACGAGTGCGATTCTCGTGTGGGAATTCTTGTGGCAGCTGGCAGTGGCTGGCATCGCCGCGATCGGGATCATCATCCTGCTCCAGAACCTGCGCAGGGTCCGCCGCGGCTAACGGTCGCCGGCAGTCTCCGGGGCGTCCGCCGGAGACGGTGTCAGGGACGCGCCCAGCCGATGCGCTCATCGATGTGCCGCGTCATGGCATATTCGACAGGGACGAAACCCTGGCTGAGCCAGAATGCCGACCCGCTCGCGTTCGCGCTCGCAAAATGCAAGATGCACTGCTCGTAGCCCTGCTCGCGCGCCCACGACATGGAACGATCGAGCAAGAGCTTTCCAACGCCGTTTCCGCGCGCAGATTCCTCCACAACACCCTGGAAGAGATAGATCGAGCGACCCGACTGGAGTAGCGGGCTGACCCAATCGGGCGGGTTGAAGGTGTCCATGCCCTGCGGTTCGCCATTGCGGTAGGCCACGAAGTGAGCGTTTTCGGGGTCGGAAAGGAGCGCCTGCTGGTATTCGCGGGCCGCGTTCATCGTCTCGTGCAGGTAGGGCCAGAAGATGGGCGAGCCAAAATGGTGGACCATGTTGGCGTGTTCGAGGCGCATCACGACGTCGATGTCTTCGCTCGTCGCCTGGTGTATCTCTATCTCCCCGTTCGCTGGCACCGAGGCAAGTGGCGATGTGTCCCGTACCGCGCAGACGAGCGCACGGCCGAAGCCAAGGTTCACCCACGCTTCTTCGGTGTCGCGGTCGCCCGGGATGACGTAGGCGCGGTGCGCGAAGAAGCCCCGTTCGACGCCGCGAGCTGCCACCTCGCCGTACATGAGGCGATAGATCTCGGTGGCGCTGTGGCCGTCGGCGACCGCATGTCCGTGCAAGGGAAAGCCGAGGGTGTAGGGAGGAATGAACTGGGCCGCGAGTGATGTTGGCGCGTGCAGTTGCTTCTCGGCGAGCAAGAAGCCAACAGGACGATCGCCCGCGAGCGCCACCACGCCGAAAGCCCTCTCGGTTTGCATGGTGTGCCGGAGCACCGCCGCACACTCTTCCGGGCTGTCAAAGGTCTTGCTGAGCAGCGGGAGGCGGCTGCGGTCGCGCTGATGCCGCTCGGCAAGCAACAAGGCGGCTGCGCCAACGTCGTCGAAGTGGAAGGGACGGACCTGGAATCGGGACATGGCGGGGGCCTCGCTTCGTACGAATTCGAAAGGGCATAGTACTGCGTCGGTTGGCAAACGCATGCTAAGTTACGCACCGAACATTCCACTATCCGGGGGCTTCCAGATGGCGGGCACTTTGAGCGTCGAGCAGGCGAGCGAGCACCTCTACCAGGCACTAACGCACCGGTTCGGACCGCTCGACCTGAGCGCAGACCAGCCGCTGGTGCGCGCAATCTCGGAGTATGGCCAGCGTTCGCGGGAGCACGACGAGGAAGGCATCGCGCAAGCGAGCGAGCGCATCTGGGAAGTCCTGAGCCACCACGCGGAGCGGCTCGACCTCGGCGCGGACGACCCGCTCGTGAAGGCCCTTTCGGAGTATGGCGCCGCCTGCCGCGAAGCCGGGCCGAAGGGGTAGGCCGCTTACTCGGCCGCGAGCAGTTGCGGGGCTCGGGCATGGAAAGCACGAGCGGCGCGAAGGACGCGGCAAAGATCGGGCGGTTGGACCACGGGCGCGACCTCGTAGTCCGAGTCCCGGCGGCATTCTACGCGCTAGCAGGTCCCGAGGCGCTCCTTGAGCACGTCCAGCAGCCCGGTGACCGGAACTCGCACCTGCTCCTGGGTATCGCGGTCGCGAATCGTGACCGCCTCATCGCCCGGCTGCCCGTCTTCGCCAACTGACTGGAAGTCGATGGTCACGCAGAGCGGTGTGCCGATCTCGTCCTGGCGGCGGTAGCGGCGGCCGATGGACTGCGTCTCGTCGAACTGAGTCATGTAGTGCGGGCGCACGAGGTCGTAGACCTTGCGGGCGAATGGACGCAGCGCCTCGTTCTTCGAGAGCGGGAGGACGGCAACCTTCACCGGCGCGAGGTTCGGCTTGAAGCGCATTACGAC
>JALOAP010000003.1 GCA_023228745.1 Dehalococcoidia bacterium
GGGATGCTCCAACTCGATCCGCAGGCCCGCCTCCTGCACTGCTCGATCCTGGAACACCCCCGCGAGGTCGTGGACGGGACCGGAGAGCATGTCGGCGGCTTGCAGTTCTTCCACGAGGTCCTGGGTAGTAAACCTGCGCGTCGCTTCCGAAAGTCGTGCCTTCAGCGCTTGTCGCTCCTTGAGTCGCGTGCGCATATCCAGGAGGTCCTCCCGCGCCGCGAGGTCTTCGAGGCCGAGCAACGTGCAAAGGCGCTGCCAGTCGCCGGCAGCCCCGATCGCAACCCACCCGTCGCGCGTCGGGAATACGTCATAGGGAAACGTTTGGAACCAGGCGCTCCCGTGACGTCCGGGGACTTGTCCCGTGTTCAAGTACGACGTGGCCTCGATCGTTAGCGCCGACAGGGTGCTGCTCAACAGGCTGACTTCGACCGCCTTGTACTCTTCGTTGTCCTTGCGACTGGCCAATGCAGCGAGCACGGCAATGCAGGCGTTCAGTCCTGTGAGCACGTCGGCCAACGGAGCGCCGGCGGGGGTAGGCGGGCCATCCTCCTCGCCAGTCAGGCTCGCGAGGCCCGAGATTGTCTGGCCGATGAGGTCGAGCGCCTTGCGGTCCCGGTAGGGACTGTCCTGTCCGTAGCCGGAGATTGAACAGACGATTAGCTTCGCATTCAGCTCCTTCAGCCGCGCTTCGGAAAACCCCAGCCGGTCCATCACGCCCGGACGGAAGTTCTCCACAAGTACGTCCGCCCTGGCGACTAGCCTGGCCAGCACCTGCCGCCCCCCTTCGGTCCGAAGGTCGATCACGATGCTGCGCTTGTTCCGGTTCATGGCGAGGAAGTAGGTCGTCTGTGTGCCGACGTGCGAAAGGCCCGCCGCCCGGCCCATGTCCCCGTTCGGCGGCTCCACCTTGATGACATCGGCCCCGAAGTCGCCAAGGAGTTGTGTGCAGTAGGGGCCGGCTACCGCCCGCGAAAGGTCGACTACACGAATACCATTCAGCATCGCTTCTCCACTTTCAGCCAGAACCAGCGCGACTGCTGGTTTGCTCGGAGCCGTCGCTCACGCGCCCTAGCGCCCTCGCCAGACAGGCAGCCGCCTTTCGAGGAACGCGGCCGATGCCTCTCTCCGATCTTCGGACTCATACAGCGGGAAGAGGCGCATGCTGTCCTCCAGCAACGTCTCTTCGATCGGCCGGTCCACCCCCCTCGCGATGGACTGCTTTGCCATCATCACGCCGAGCGGCGACTTGCTCGCGATCTCCTCGGCGAGGGTGCGCGCTCCTTCCAGGAGTGCCTCGCGGTTGGCGAACAGACGGCTGACGAAGCCGAGGCGGTAGCCCTCTTCCCCGGAAACGAAGCGCCCGGTGAGGATGACGTCCATGGCATTTGACTTACCGACGGCCTTCACGAGCCGCCCTGTCCCACCCGCACCGGGGAAGAGGCCGAGCCCCGTTTGCGGGAACCAGAACCGTGCGTCCTCAGTGGCGACACAAATGTCCGCCGCCAACGCGAGTTCCCAGCCGCCTCCGCAGCAATAGCCGTGGACCGCCGCGATAACGGGCACACGGCAGGATGGAGCGATGTCCTTGCCCGGGTAGAACATGTCCAGCGCGTCGGCAATGCCCTCCGCCGAGTGCGTCGTGGACTCCTTCAAGTCGGCCCCGACCGAAAACGCTCGGCCCTCGCCGTGAATCACGATGCACCGGATGCCATCCCGCTCTGCGGTCTCGAACCCCTCGCGGATGCCCGCATTGATCTCTCTGCTCAGCGCGTTCAGGCGCTCCGGCCGATTCAGCGCGAGCGTCCGCACGCCGCTCGGGAGATCGGTGGAGAGCAACGCCTCCTCGGTCACGACGTTGCTCCCGCCACCACCGGAGCCATGTCCCGGATTGCCTGCCGCACAATCTCGCGTCGCTTCACAGGGTCAGGCTCCGAGGTGCCGAAGGAGAGGAACGCCGTGTCAATCCCAGCATCCATGTAGCGCCGCACGTGCTCGTTCCGCTCTTGGGGCGTTCCACGGATCATGAGTTCGTCGATGAGCGTAGGTGGCACTGCATCCAGCGAACCCGCGCGGTCCCCCGATTCCCAGGCGCTCCACATCGGCGTGAGTTCCTCGGTACGGCCCAGCCACTCGTGGAACTTCCGGTAGACCGGAACGTTCAGGTAGGTCGTCACTGCCCGGCGCAGGCCGGTTTCGGATTCCGGCCCGATGGGATCCAGGTTGACGATCAACCGCGCCGTCACCTCGAGGCTCTCCGGATCGCGGCCGGCTTCCTTCGCTGCCTCGCGCGCGACGGCCACCGACTTCCGCACGTCTTCGGCAGAGAGCCAGTTCAGGATCACCCCGTCGGCGACCTGGCCCGCTGCGCGAAGCATCCCCGGGCGAAGCGCGGCAATCTGGAACTGGACCGGCTGGGACGGCGGCGCGGTGAGCCGGAATCCGTTGACGCGAATCGTGGCGCCTTCGAACACCACCCGCTCCCCGGTCATCGCTTGCTTCAGGAACTCCACCATCTCGCGAACGCGTGTGACGGGTTTCTTGAATGGAATGCCGTTCCAACGCTCGATGATCGGCTGCGAACCAGACCCTACACCGAGCACGAACCGCCCCGGCGCAAGCTCCGCCATGCCAGCGACGGAGGACGCCAGCGTCTGCGGCCCACGGGTGTACGCGTTCACTATTGCGGTGCCCAGCCGCAGCTGGGTCGCCTGCGCGATCACGCTGAGCGGAGTAAAGGCGTCGATGCCATCTACCTCAGACGACCACGCGTCCGTGTACCCGAGGCTTTCCGCCTCCCGCGCGACATCTGCGAGGTCCGACAACGGGACGCCCGCCATGGGCAGTGAAAGTGACCAACGCTTCTGCATCTCTTCCCTCTCTTAGTTGGTGCCGTTCGCCGAGTCGCGACTCGCCGCAGCCCGCGGATCCTGTACGCCCGCCTTCTCGCGAACCTCGCTGAGCCACTCGGTGGTCGTCTTGCCGCCCCGCGCCTCCGTCCGCTTCGCCGCCTCGTCCGACCACATCGCTCCCTGCTGCGTCATCAGGTGGTAGTCGAACGCGGCCTTCTTGCCCATGAGCGTCCAAGCCTGGTTCAGGGACCGCTTGGTGAGCTGCACGGCTAACGGCGACGCCTGTGCGATCTGTTCGGCCATGCTCATGACCGTCGACTCAAGTTCGTCTCGCGGGACGACGCGGTTAACCAGCCCCAGCCGCTCCATCGTCTCTGCGTCCCAAATGGGCTGGGTCCAGAGGAACTCCTTCGCCTTTCGCACGCCCAACTCCCACGGATACCATGCGAGCTCGGTCCCGGGTGTCGCGAACAGCGTCACGGCGTGGTCAAGGAACTTGGCGTCGTCTGCAGCGACGATGATGTCGCACATCGCGGCCAGCGAGACCCCCGCAGTCGCGAGGTGCCCGTGGACGGCGGCAATCGTCGGTTTTCGCAGGTCGTGGATGTACATCCAGTACCCAAACAGGATGTCGTCCGCATACTTGAGCCGGCCGTACGTCGTTTCCCGTTCGTAGTCGGAGAACGGCCCCGATGCCGAACCTTCCTTTAGATCGTGGCCGGCCGAGAACGACTTCCCTGCGCCGAACAGCGTGACGACGTGGATCGAGTCGTCGGTTTCGGCGCGCACCATCGCGTCGTGCAGTTCGGAGATCAGTCGTCCGTCCTGTGCGTTCCGCTTTTCCGGACGGTTGAGCGTGATCTTGAGGACCGCACCAACCTGTTCGGTGAGGATCGTCGAATACTCCATAGGTCTGCCCCTTTCCTAATAGATGACGCCGTTGACCGTGAGCGCAGCGATCTCGTCGTCCGATTTGCCGAGCACGTCCCGAAGGACCTGGTTGCTGTGCTCGCCGATCATCGGTGCGCGCCGGTTCGGCACCGTCTGCCCGTTCGGACGAATAAACTGGTTGATCACCAGAAATTCGAACCCGTCCGGGTGCTCAATCGTCGAATACCGGAGGCGCGTCCCGTGATCGCGCTCCAGGTGGTCGCGGATCGTTTCGACCGGGGCAGCGGGAACACCGGCCGCCAGCAGTGCCTGCGCAAGCTCCCAGCGGTCCCACTGCGAAGTCGCATTGCCGAGGTGTTCCTCAAGCTGGTCCTCGTTCTGCTTCCGCGACTCCAGCGAGAGGAATCGCTCTTCGTGTGCCAGGTCGGTGAGCCCCAGCACCTTCGCGAGCGCCACCCACTCGGCATCATTCCTCGCCGCGATCGCGATCCACTGATCCGTCCCGCGCGCCGGGAAAATCCCGTGCGGCGACATCCATGCCGATCGGTTTCCCGTCCGTTCCGGATCCCGCCCGCTGAGCTGTGTCTCGGCATAAGCGGTGTCGAGCATCCAGAGCGTCGCCTCTACCATCCCGCAATCGACGTGCTGCCCCTGACCGGTGCGCCGGCGGTGCTCTACCGCCGCGAGCGTGGCCGTCAACGAAACGAACGGTGCGATGAGGTCCGATACGATCGGCCCGACCCCGAACGGCGGGTTCTCCGGGAACCCGGTGAGCATGTTGACTCCGCCATACCCGGCGACACCGTTCCCAATGGCGCCCCAGTGGGCATGCGGCCCGGTGCTTCCCACCGCAGGCTGGCTCACGACAACCAGGTCCGGGCGTTCGCGAAGCAGCGAGTGGGGGTCGAGTCCCCAACGAGCCATCGTCCCCGGTGTGTAGTTGTCGAAGACGATGTCTGACTTCGCGATGATCTCGCGCGCGATCTCGATCGCCGGGGGCGTGTTCAGGTTCAGCGCGAGGCTGCGCTTGTTGCTGTTCGCATGATGCTGGGTCGAGTTCGTATCGAGGCTGAAGTAGTTCGGCGGTTGCGGCCCGATTTCGCGTGTCATGTCTCGCCGCGCGTGCGATTCGATCCGGATCACGTCGGCGCCCATGTCGGCCAACACCCGTGTGGCAACTGGCGCCGCCAGCATCCAGGTGAAGTCCGCAATCCGCATGCCGGTCAGCGGGAGTTCCGGCTTGCCCGCCGGTTGCGAATCCGTCCGCGGTTCCCACACCACATCCGCCGCGGCCCCACGACACTCCGCCGAAGAGGGGCCAGGGACCGGAGTAGCAGAGAAGACCGCGGGAGCACGGGGCAACCGCAGTTCCCCGGCACAGGTACTCACCTTCCGGAAGACGTCCCGGGCTTCGAAGTGCTCGTCGGCCAGCAGATCGCTAATCGACGAAAGTGGCATCACCATCAGGCCGATGTCCTGGCCCTCGCGGACCACCTCATCCCGGTCCTTCTTCCGGCACAGCGCGGCGATCGCATCGGTGATCTCGGACTGGTGAGCGAGGTAGTACTCGCGGTCGAGCCAGCGCTCGTCGTGGAACGCGTCGGTCACTCCTTCGCGCTGAAGCCAGTCGGCGAAGTCATCGAAGTGTGCCCCGAGCATCACGAACGTCAGCCATTTGTTGTCCTGGCACCGGTGCAGCGACCGCGCTGCCGTGGCGCCCCACTCGAGGCGGCTGGGGAGCTGCCCATGCCACCTCAGCGGGTTTGGGTCGCCGCTCTGCAACGCCGCGAAGGCGAATGCTTCTTGACCTGTGAGTTCGAACCATCCCGCACGGTTGCCATACGCCCGGGCGGCGATACCGATGGCAGCCGCACCGGCGGCAGCAATCCCCGTATACCCGAGAGCGAGCTGGCCCTTCGGGTGCTCCGGTGTGGCGTCCGCCGCGCCGCAGTACCAGTCGAACCCACTCGCCGCTCCGATCGTGAGGTCCGTGAACGGCTTCCCGGCAAATGGGCTCTCCCGTTCGAACGGCTCAATGTAGACGAACACCACACCCGGGTGCTCGTCCGACCACGCTCGCGGCGACGGCCCAAATGCCACCGCATAGGGCGATGTGCTGCTCAGGAGCACCGCGTCGGCCGCCCCCGCCAGTTGCCGGGTCCGTTCAAGGCCCGCGGCGTCGACTTCCACCGGCAGGCAGAGCTTGCCTGCGTTGTAGACGATGTGGGCCACGCTCTCCGCGTGGTCGCCCTGCTTCGAGCGGGCAAATGGTGGTCGCGTTCGCACCGCATCACCGCCCGGCGGCTCCGGCCGCACGACGTCGGCTCCCAGGCCCGCGAGCAGCCGCGGCCCCGCAACTGCCAGTTCATCCGTGAGGTCGAGGATTCGAAGACCGCGATAGGGCCCCTGGTTGGTCGTTGTCATCGATCAAGCCCTCCCCCGCCGCGCCGGGTCGAGCAGTTCGCTCAGCACGTCGCTCAGAAAGTTCAGCGCTAGCGTGAGGAGCGCCAGGACGGTCGCGGGCGCCACGAGATACCACCATGCCAGCCGCATGAATCGCCGCCCGTCGTTGAGCAGGCCACCCAGCGTCGGGTTCGGCGGTTGTTCCCCAAGCCCGAGGAACCCGAGCGCCGCCATGATCAGCACCGAGCTTACGACCGAGATGGGAAGCTGCACCGCCAGGATCCCAAAGGTATTCACGGCGATGTGCCGCCAGAGAATGCGCGTGCCGGAACAGCCCATGGCCCGCGCGGCCAGTACGTAATCCCGCACGCCCTCGCGCATCACCGCCGATCGGGCGAGACGTGCGGAGATCGGGATATTGAAGATCGCCACCGCCGCCGCCAGGCTGGTGAGCCCCGGACCGAACAGGGTGATCAGCAGAATCGCGAGCAAGATCCCGGGGAACGCCATGAGCGTGTCCAGGAAGCGCGAAATCACACTGTCCACGCTGCCACCGCGGAACCCGGCGATATACCCAACCGTGATGCCACAGAGCCACCCTGCGATAACGGCGAAGACGCCGCCGATGAGCGTGGCTCGAAGGCCAACCGCGTTCCGGATGAAGAGATCCCTCGACAGTTCGTCCGTCCCAAATGGGTGGCTCAGGGACGGTTCGAGCAGGCGTTCTCCCCGGACGCTCTCGAACGGTGAGGTTGTGCTCACGAGCGGGACCACGAACGCAAACACCAGGAGGATGAGGAGCACTGTCGTGGCGAACGCCCCGCGGGGATCTCGCAGGAGCAGCCGAGTGGCTTGAACCCAGCCGGCCCGAGTCCAGCTCTCGTGCAGAACACCGGTGGCGGGGACGTCCAATGAAGTCGCAGCAATTCGTTGGTTCGCCATCTTAGGCTCCCACCCCGTGCCCAAGCTTCAGCCGCGGGTCCAACCAGGCGTACGCAAGGTCCGTAAGCAGGTTGAAAAGGAGGTACGAACTCACGAGCAGCAGGGTGATCGCCTGGATGGTTGGGTAGTCACGCGCGTTGATGGAGGTCACGAGCAAGCGACCCATGCCGGGCCATGTGAATACCTGCTCGATCACGATGGTTCCGCCGATCAGGCCGCCGAGCTGAATGCCGATCACCGTGACGACCGGCATCATGCTCGGCTTCAAGGCGTGGCGAAGGATGACTGCCCGGTTCGACAGACCCTTCGCGCGCGCCGTCCGGATGTAATCGTGGGTCAGCGTGTCCACGATCGATTGACGCGTGAACCGGGAAATGATCGCCGCAATGATTCCGCCCAGCGCCAGCGAGGGCAGCGTGAGGTGCATCAGCGCATCCCCGGGGGCCTCCAAGAATGGCGTTCGGCCCGCCGAGGGGAACCACCCGAGCCTCACAGAGAAGACCAGCAGCATCAGCAGGCCGGCTACGAACGATGGGATCGCGATCAGCAGGCCACTGAACATCCCGATCGCCACATCGAGCACGTTCCCCCGGTTTATCCCCGCGAGGATCCCGAGGCCGACGCCGAGCAGGTTCCCGAACGTGAACGCGAAGAACGCCAGCTCCAGGGTCGGCGGCAGCGACGAAGCGAACAGCTCAGTGACCTGCTTCCCGCTCGTTGATTGGCCCAGGTCTCCCGTCAGTGAGTCGCCGAGCCACCGAAGGTATCGCTGCGGGAGCGGGTCGTTCAGGCCCATCTCCTCCCGCAGCGCCTGGACCGACTCGGGTGTGGCCGTCTCGCCGAGGATGATGACGGCCGGGTCCCCCGGCAGGAGCTCCATCAACCCGAAGATGAGCACGGAGGCGATCAACACGACGGGAATGAACTGCTTGATCAGTCGAGTTAGCAGATAATTCACTGCGTTTCCCTGTTCTCACGCTGTCCATAGGACCGCTACAAGGGCTCGCGCGGCAGAGATAACCGCGCCTATTCGTCGACCCACACCTTGTGGTACTCGACCCAGCCAAGGGGGTTTCGTGGAATGTGAATGTCCTTCGCTTCGAAGTTCACTCCAATGGGCCGCGAAAGAATGAGCGCAAACGCACCGTCGACGAACGCGTTGTTGAATGACGCGTAGTCCGTCCCCCCGTCGAGAATCGCCTGGCGCGCCGCCAGGTACTCGGGGTCTTCGTAGTGCGTCACGACGCCGTCGAGGATGGTCGAGAAGAGCAGGCTTGTTCCCGGCGAAAGCGGTGAGCCGGAGTCGCCAAACCCAATCCACATGTTGTCGAGCTGAGCCTGGTAGTACCGGTCGAGCATGTTCTGGTACTCCAGTGGCACGAACTCGATGTTCAGCCCGAGCTCCCGCCCTTCCTGCTGCAGGAGTTGCCCGATGGCCGGGGAATAGGCCCGGATCGGCAGGGTATTCATCCGGATAGTGATCGGCGAACTCGACGAGACTCCCGCTTCACTCAGCAAGTCCTTCGCTCGCTGCGGATCGTACGTTGGCGCGTCGAGCGCCTGGTCGTATGCCGGCGAGAATGTGGGCCATGGGAGCCGGCCGAGTTCGTCGTAGCGGCCGAGGAAGCTCTCCTCCTGGTAGCGTTCCCGGTCGAGCAGGAACTCCATCGCCTGCCGCACCCGCTTGTCCTTCAGCGGGTCCAGGTCCGTTCGAATGCCCATTGGCGTCGTCCCGCCGGTCGACGGCAACGTCACCGTTTCGAAGTCGTCATTGTCGTAGAAGCGAATCGACTCTTCGGACGAGAGCGCCGAGTCGTGCACTTCGCCCGTCTCGAGCGCAATCGCCAGTGCGGCCGCGTCGCTATAGATCGTGTATTCGATGCGGTCCAGGTACGGCTGCCCGAGATGGTATCGGTCGTACGCCTCCAGCGTCGCGCCCCGGACGGGATCGTAGTTCGTCCACCTGAACGACCCGGTGCCGATCAGCGTCCCGGACGCAATCTGGTCGATCGTCTCCATGTCGGCGAGCCGGAACACCGTCATGAAGTCGAGTACCGGTGCGTTCGGCCGGATGAGCGTCCACTCCATCGTGTAGTCGTCGACGACGTTGTACTCAGCCACAGGATTCAGCCGGTATGAGATCGACGTTCGCCACTTCTCGTCCTTGACCGCCTCGAGGTTGGCCGCGATGTCCTTCGTCGTGAACTGGCGCCCCGAGTGGAAGAAAATGTCGTCGCGAATCACGAACCGGATCGAGGCGCCGTCCGGCGAGATCTCCCACTCCTTCACGTGGTCGGGCGCGTAGGTCAGCTCGTCCTCGGCAATGCGCACCAGGTTGCCCCAGATGAGCCCAGGGTCGCGGGCTGCGGCATTGCCGCCGCCGGCAAGTGTCCCAGCGTCAATGTAGGGCAGCGAAGCCAGGGCGATGTTGCCGCCCGCGCCGCGCCTCCAGGTTCCACCCTGCTTGGGCTCCTCGGTTTGCCCGGATTGCGGTGTGGTGCCCTGCCCGGGGGCTATCGCCGTGGTGGTTTCGCCACCGTCGTCGTCGTCGTCATCGTCGCCGCAACCAACGAGCGGCAAAGCTGCTGCGCCAGTAACCGCTGCAGCTCCTCCGGCGAGGAACCGTCGTCGCCGGAACGGACCACCGAACGTGCCCTTACTCATTGCTTCCCTCCTTGATGCCCCATTTTCGAATCGGGTATTTCCATGGAGGAGGGTACTGTAGACTATCAAGCGCTCGGTAGGCAATATCCTCCCGAGCGCTTGATCGAATCTCTGGAGTGCCGCCTACTTACTGTTCGGGCGCATCGTCCCCGCGGTGGTGGGGCTATGCCACCTCGGAACGGGAAGACACGAGAGGACAACGTCGAAATGCCCACCGAATTGCCGTCGACAGCAGGGACGGACCGCGCCGGCCGGCGCGACAATCGTTACGAGCTCATCCTCAGCACGGCCGCCGGGCTGATCCACGAACGCGGGTACCAGGCCGTCACGATGCGCGACCTTGCACGAGCAGTCGGGATCAAGATGCCCTCCGTGTACCACCACTTCGAATCGAAGGAGCAGATCCTCTACGCGATCTCGCGGTCGACAATGGTCGCGCTCATCGAGCGAACCGCGAGCGTTCTCGACGCTATCCCGCAAGCCCCTGTCGAAGAACGCCTTGCCGCTGCCATCCGCGTCGGCGTCCGCTTTCACATCGAACAGCAAGCCCAATCCGGGGTTGTCCTGTCCGAAGTGCGCAACCTCACTGGCGACTACCAGGCCGAACTCCGTCAGCTCATGAAGGACTACGAGAAGTTCTTCTACGACCTCATTGTCGAAGGGATGCGCCGCGGAGTGTTTGTGGAGCGAGACCCCAAGCTGGCGACGTACATCATCCTGAGCGCCCTCACGCGCATCAGTATCTGGTACCGCGACGCGGGCCGACTCAGTGCCCAGGAGGTCGAGACCGAATACACCGCGCTCCTCGTGGGCATGCTCAACTGGAGACGCGCGGCCGAGTTCGGCAAGGCCAAGTAGGCCGGGTATCAGCCGGCGGCCGGGACCAGGTCCTGGCCGCCGGCTGGACCATTACCAGGTATCGATATTGCGTCGCTTCTTGCCCTCGCGGGGCCCCGGCAGTCGCACCGACTCCAGCGCGTTGAGGACCCACTTCCGCGAGTCCGCCGGGTCGATGACGTCATCTACTGCGAAGGAAACGCCGGACTGGATGGCCTTGCTCCGTTCGTACGCTCGCGCCACGAGTTCGTTGTAGCGCGCCAGTCGTACCTCCGGGTCCTCGATGGCGGCGAGCTCATTCCGATACCCAAGTTTCACCTGTCCTTCGAGCCCCATCCCACCGAACTCCCCGGTCGGCCATGACACCGCGAAGAAGGGCTCCTTGAAGCTTCCGCCAGCCATCGCCTGGGCGCCGAGGCCATAGCCCTTTCGCAGCACGATGGTCATGTGCGGGATCGTCAGATTGGCCCCGGTGACGAAGAGCCGGGAACAGTGACGCACCAACGCGGTCTTCTCAATCTCCGGTCCGACCATCATCCCGGGAGTGTCCATCAGCACGAGCAGCGGGATGTCAAAGGCATCGAGCAGCTGCATGAAGCGGGCGGCCTTGTCGGAGCCATCGCTATCGACCGCTCCCGCCAGGTGCGCCGGGTTGTTGGCAATGACGCCCACTGGTCGACCTTCGATGCGGATGAGCGACGTCACCATCCCGTGACCAAATCCTCGCCGTAGCTCAAGCACCGACCCGTTGTCGGCGAGCGTCTCGATCACATTTCTAACGTCGTACACCCGCAACCGGTTCTCCGGCACGGTGAAGCGCAGCAGGCGCTGGTCATCGCACTCCCACTCATCGATCGCCCCCTGGAAGTACGACAGGTATTGCTTTGCCACTCGAACGGCTTCCTCTTCGTCCGCCACTCCGATGTCGATGACGCCATTGGCAACCTGGACGTCGAAGGGCCCTACTTCTTCGGGTGCAAACACGCCAAGACCGCCACCCTCGATCATCGCTGGGCCGCCCATGCCGATGTTCGAGTTCCGGGTTGCAATGATGACGTCGCAGCAGCCCAACAACGCTGCGTTACCGGCGAAGCAACGCCCCGAAGTGACGCCGACCAACGGCACAAGACCACTGAGGCGAGCCATGGTTGCGAAGGTGGGCGTGTCGAGCGGTCGTCCGCCCCCGACATCAGGGCCATCTGTGACAGCTCGGCCGCCCTCGCGCTGACCACCGGTTCCTGCGCGCCCTCCACCGCCCTCCGTAAAGAAGACTACGGGCATGCGCCATTTCTCGGCGAGCTCGAGCATCCGGTCCGTTTTCGGATGGTTGAGCGCGCCCTGGGTGCCCGCCAGGACTGTGTAGTCGTAGGAGATGACGACGCTCTTGCTGGCGGGGGCGTCGAAGTATTCGCCGTTCACCTGGCCGACCCCACAGACCATTCCATCGCCCGGGAACTTCCGGATGACCTCGTCGATCGGAAGGCCGGTTCCCGGGGTGAGTCCGAGTCCGCCGTGCTCAACGAACGTCCCCGGGTCGCAGAGATCGTCGATGTTTTCGCGAGCGGTCCGTTGGCCGGTCTTGCGGCGCCTCTCCACGGCATCCGGCCGGGCCGCATCGAGCGTGATGGCGTGGCGGTCGAGCACGAGCTTCAGGTCGTCGCGAATGTGGTCCAGGTCAAGCTGTTGAGTCTCGTCGTTCGCTATTTCATCGACCTCGGCCACCTGGATAGAGAGCAGCGGGTGTCCCTCGACGATGGTGTCGCCTGCCTGCACCATCACGCGAGTGACGACGCCACTGTCGGTGGCGGCGACGATGTGCTCCATCTTCATCGCCTCCATCACAAGCACTTGCTGCCCCTTGCGCACCGTATCGCCTTCCTCAACGTCGAGCTTCACAATTGTGCCCTGCATCGGCGACGTCACGAGGGCGGCCCCTTCCGTTGCTTCCAACACCGCCTGGTCCACCCCGCCCTGACCGACCGCGTTGCCGATAGCGCGGCTCGCCCTCCCGAAATCCAGCACCGCGAGGGGATCATTCGACTTGAGCCTCGCTCCGGCGAATCCAACGCCCGGCGTTATGTCCGCTTCCGGAGCGAAGTGGAGCGGCTCCGGTTCGCGCCCATCCGCATCCACCAACTCGGCGACGTGGTCATCGACGAACCGGGTATAGGCGTCCCCTGCAATGAAGGAGGGGTGCCGGAGGAGATTTTGGAGAAACCCGATGTTCGTCTGGACGCCCTCGATGCGCGTTTCGCGCAAGGCCCGATAGGCCTTCCTCGCCACATCCTCGAATCGCCCGGAGGGCGTGTGGACGATCACCTTGGCAAGCAAGGAGTCGAAGCGAGGGCTCGTCCGGTATCCCGCATAGCCGAAGGTGTCGGTCCGGAACCCGGGGCCCGAGGGCGTATCGAATGCGGTAAGCACACCGCCACTCGGCCGGGTGTTCCCTTCGGGGTCGAGGGTCTCCATGTTGACTCGTGCCTGCAATGCGAAGCCGCGGGGCGATGGCACGGAGTCCTGCAGCAGCCCCAGCTCGTCCAGTGATTTCCCCGCCGCGAGTTCGAACTGGACGCGCACCAGGTCCAGGCCCAACACCTCCTCGGTCACCGTGTGTTCGACCTGCAACCTGGGGTTCGTCTCGATGAACGCGAAGAACGACTCGTCCGAAAGCGAGGAGGCATCGACGAGAAACTCGAAGGTCCCGAGATTGTCGTAGCGCGCAGCCTCCGCCATGCGCACCGCGGCCGAGAGGATGCGCTGCCGCAGGCCGCCCGGGAGCCCGGCGCTGGGGGCGACTTCAACGACCTTCTGGTACCGGCGTTGAATGCTGCATTCGCGTTCCCACAGGTGACTCACCGTCCCCGAGCCGTCTCCAACAACCTGCACCTCGATGTGCCGCGCTCGCGGAATGAACACCTCCGCATAGAGATCTCCATTCCCGAAGGCCGCCTTCGCCTCCGACTGACACCGCGCGAACGCCTCGTCCAGCTCGTCCAGCGAGTGCACCGCGCGCGATCCTCGACCACCGCCGCCGGCGACCGCCTTGAGCATGATCGCCCGCCCTTTCGCGGCCGAACGGAAGAACTCCCTCGCGGCGTCGATGGTCAGCCCCCCCTCGGTGCCTGGGAGTATCGGTACTCCCGCGCGCTCAGCCAGGGCCCGCGCCTTCACCTTGTCGCCGAAGAGTCCCAGCGTCGCCGGGCTTGGCCCGATGAAGGTCAGGCCCTCCGCACTGCAACGCTCTGCGAATTCTGGATTCTCAGAAAGAAAGCCGTATCCCGGGTGGATGGCGTCACAGTTCGCTTCTTTGGCCAGGGCGATGACCTGATCGCCATTCAGATAGGCCGCTGGGCCCGCTCCACGAAGCGGCAAGGTCTCGTCCATCTTCCGGGTGTGCAACGACTCCGCGTCGTCCTCCGAGTAAACCGCGACCGACTGAATGCCGAGCTCGTCCGCGGCCCGCGCGATCCGGATCGCGATCTCGCCGCGATTCGCCACCAAAACCCTCGACAGCATCAATTCTCTCCTCTTCGGCGGGGCAGCGCCGATCTGTTGGGCGATTATGAACGAGCGCTCGGTAGGTTGTCACTTCACGGTGTTTGGTGGCAGGTGAGGCTGGCGCGAAAGCGCGTCTGCCGGACCCTTCGGATTTGACGCGGCACCAGGCAGAGATGGCGTAGTGGGAGCTGTAAGTCTCTCGTAAGTGCGACCCGGTACCAGGCGAGCGATGCGGCCGGCGGCCGCGCTGGTGCCGTAGCCCCTTGCGTTGGGCAGGGGCGACGGCGAGCGGGGTGGTGCAGTCCCCCATTACCCGATTCAACCCCCTGCGTGTTGGGACGACAGGTCGCTGTGGACCAACTAGAGCAGGCCGGATGCATCCCTCGTAGTCACTCTGGCGACGGTTTCCCTTCGGCTGACCGGCAAGGGTAAGGGTGAATCCAGGGACCACCTCGACACTCTGGTGGGTCACGGTGCTGGTCGCCTGGTGTGCGAAGGATCAAGAGCGATGACCACACTTACCATGACTGGGAGTGGTGGCATTGTTAATGTGGCGCGATATGTACATGATTTAGATCACATTTATCATCGACCTGTAGTAAATCTTAGCCATAGGCACATCTGACTTAGCGCAAACTGTCGCATATAGTAGTGATTAGTATTTCCTACTAGATACATCGGCCCATGTAATAGTGCTGTCTTTTGGGCCGGCCGTCCAGGTACAAGGAATGGCCGTTCGGCCGTGCGTGGCAGGCCCGTTCGGCGGTTTTTCAGGTTTTTACTGGTGTATTCCAGAAAAGGATTCAGGGTTCACAGCCCACCCAGGGGGCCACCCCCGGCTGGGCACGGGAAATCCCTAGCTAGCCCAAGACCGACTCGAACTCGACAGTGATGTACGTCGACACCTTGCGATATCGCGAAACCAGGACAGGAACATCAGATGAAGTGGTTCAGAAATATCGGATTGCGTTGGAAGTTGCTGGGCGTGAACGCCCTGCTTCTCGCGATGCTCCTCGGGATTGCGACGCTCGCTATCCTCCAGCTGCAGGCAGGTGCAGCACGGACAGCAGATCTGTACGAGCTGCATCTGCTCGGAGTACGCGACATCTATGAGGCGAAGGCAGACATCATTGCCAGTGGCAGGGCAGAGAACCGGGCACACCTTGCTGACAACCCGTCGACGTTGGAAAAGGAAGCGAACGCAGCGCGAGCCTACCTGGACTCGGCTGAGGAACACGTTTCGCAGTTCGCACAAACGCTGGTCCTCGATTCGGCAAGGGCCAAGACGCAGGACTTGAGCGCGACGCTCGCTGAACTTGCCCAGGGACGCGACGTTTCGCTGGGGCTGCTCGAGAGCGGAGACCGGGAGGGTGCAGCAAGCGCGCTCCGGCATGTTGCGGAGCTCACGGACACCGTCGATCAGCTGACCGAAGAACTCGTTGACATCAAGCTCGGACTGGGTATGGAGGCCAAGGAGGAATCGGCGGCCGCGAGCGATACCGCCCGCACCCTTATCCTTGCCGCCTCCGTTATCGCCCTGGTGACCGGGTTCGGATCGGCGCTGCTGATCGCACGCATGGTTCAAGCCGGTGTTGCCGCCGTCGTGGGACGGCTGAACAGCCTCGAGGCAAACGACATCGCGGACCTGGGCGTGGGGATGCGAGCGTTTGCGGACGGCGATCTCACCTTCTCTGTGGCAGCGGTGACGGAGCCCATCCCCGATCCATCGCGGGACGAAGTGGGACAGGCGGCGACCGCGGTGAACGGCATCATTGCCAGGACAGCGGCCACCGTCGCGGCATACGACCAGGCTCGCAGCAGCCTGACGGAGCTCGTGGGGGGAGTCCAGGCGAAGGCAAAGACGCTCGATGCCGCTTCTGACCAGCTCACCGAAGCCTCAACGCAGATGGCGGCTGCAACGGGCCAGATTGCCACGGCGATTAGCGAAGTCACGACTACAGCCGTGTCGCTGACCGGAATTGTGCAGCAGTCAGCCGTCGAAGTGGAGCGGGTTGCGAGTGGGTCTGAGCAGTTCGCCGCAGCAGCCCAGGAGAACGCCGCGGGTGCTAGCAACAGCCGCGAAGAGGCCTCCCAAATGGGGCAGCGGATTGCGCAGGTGGCGACGTCTGCGAAGCAAATGGCCGCTGTTGCCGACGAGTCGCGCGATGCCGCGCAGCAGGGCCAGGAGGCCGTAAGCCGGGCCGTGTCGTCGATGGAATCAATCGCAGCGACGGTCGAACTGGCCAGCGGTACCGTCAACCGGCTCGGTGAGTACGGACAGCAGATCGGGGAGATCGTGAATACGATCGACGAGATCGCCGCCCAGACGAACCTCCTCGCCCTCAACGCGGCGATTGAGGCCGCCCGGGCCGGCGAACAGGGGCGAGGGTTCGCCGTCGTTGCCGAGAACGTCCGCAGCCTGGCGGAGCGGTCTTCGGAGGCAACAAAGGAAATTGCAGAACTGATCTCGAAGGTGCAGGCGGGGACCGGCGAAGCCGTGGACGCCATGACCGTCGGCGTGCAAAACGTCGAGGAGGGCCGAACCATCACGTCGCAGGCCGGGGAAGCCCTGCAGAGCATCCTTGTCTCGGTACAGCATTCCTCTCAAGAGATGGAGCGGATCGCGACCGATGTCGAGGAGTTGCAGACGAGCGTGGAGCGGATAGTCGACTCCGCAAATGCCATTGCCGCCTCGGCTCAGCAGTCCGCTACCGGGGCGACCGAGATGGCCGCCAGCACCGCCCGTGTCAGCGATGCGGTCATGCAGGTGTCCGCCACCAGCGAACAGACATCGGCGTCAGCGGAGGAGGTCTCAGCATCGGCACAGGAACTGTCGGCACAGTCGGAAGAGCTTGCTGCGACCGCAGGCGAAATGCGAAGCATGGCGGAGTCGCTCACCGACCTGGTGAGCCGCTTCAAGGTGGAGGTGTCTCGGTGAAGACGCACGAAGAGTATCTCGCGGCGCTCCAGCCACTCGTTCGTGAGCTCATCGAGCTGTGGCTGCAGCTGCAGGAGGCAGCAGCGCGGCTGCGCGAGACCTCCGAAGACCTTCACGAGCAGCTTTGCTCCACAGACAGCGGAATCACATCAACCGGGGGATAGAGCGAGAGGCGACTGGAAGGGGCCGCGTGCTCGGGCCCCTTCACCTCCGCCAGCCCGAGGAGAATCTCGCATCTTTCAGATCGCCCACTTCGTATCGGACGGGAGAACATGACAGACGACAGCCAGGACAGCGTTCTGCACCTACAACTTCGGCGGACGACCAATGGGTGGCATGTGTACGGTGACCGGGAGGGCGGCCTGGTCTTCCATGACTATCGCGACGCCCTCGAAGCGGCCCTGAGTGTCGCCACCAGCCACGAGTGCCTGCTGAGAATCGAAACTCCGGACGGAGAGTTCATCGAAGGATGGCACGGCGATCCGGCGAACCAGCGACAGTGGGAAGCATCCGCCGAGTGACAGGAGTCGCTTGCCCGGCCGACGAGTGATCCCGACAGGTCGTTCCTTGCTTCCCAGGGGTCGCACTGGCCCGCTGCGGTCACAATTTTTCGTGTGGACCGGGAGCGCGGGCGAAGCGGCCCGTGTTCCCTGCCTGCTCCACCTTTTACCGTCAGTGATTCACACCTCATGGCCCGTGAACAGGAGGAGCAGGCCCGGAATGGCAAGGCTTGCCTTCGGGGCAGTCTGGATCGATGGGTGCGTAGGAAGCGGCGGTGCTAGATCGCGGGGAAGGACCGGTTCTTCGCGCAATCGCAGATGCAGCAGGCGGGGAGAGTATGGCGACCCCGAGCGGATTCGAACCGCCGATCTCCACCTTGACAGGGTGGCATGTTAGGCCGCTACACCACGGGGCCGCGCAGCAGGCTCTCCTTCGATAGTAGGTGGACTCGCTGTCTGGGGCAAGGTTCCCGGGGCGGTCCTGGAGGGTGGGCCGGGCTAACCGGACTGCGGCGGACGTGGATCGACGCGCTCGAGGCGCCAGCGCGTTCCAACGTCGTCCATGTCCACTACGGACGCCCAGCCGGCGCGACGGTTGGCGTCGCTGAGGGCCATGGGTGCGCCGGAGTAGATGGCCGTTGTGCCGCCCTTGCTGACGTCGGCGTGAGGCTCCCAGTGGCCGAAGGCGAGGTAGTCCCAGTGGCCTGATGCGGAGACAACTTCGCGCTCGTGGATGGGCAGGGAACGGCCATTTTCGGCCCCTTCAGCGACGAAGTGTCCGTGGGCCATGGCGATGTGCCAGCGGCCGTCGAGGCGTTCGGGAATCCCTTCCAGGGGCCGGAAGTGCCAGTCCGAGTCGAGGTAGGCGCGGCCCCAGAGCACGAGGTCGAGGTCTTCGTCGAACATCACCTGCCCGGCGTGCTCGCGGAAAATGCGAAGGTTTGGCGCCATGGCTTCGAGATCGTGTCGCCAATAGATACTGCCGTGGTCCATTGGGTCGTGATTGCCGGGGATGAGAAAGGTCTTCCCTTCGAACCGCCGAATCTGTTCGCCCGCGAACTGGACGACATCCTCGCCCACGCGGTCGTTGTCGAAGAAGTCGCCCGCGATCAGCAGAGCGTGCGCTTCGAGCGCGTTGGCACGGTCGATAACGTTTGTGAACGCTTGCTCCATAAGCTGGCGGCGGGCGGTCCACTGTTCGTCGGAGTGGCCGCTGTAGGCCCCGAGATGGACATCTGATGTATGAACCACGCGCAGTGGCCGCCGCTCAGGCACCGGTCACTCCCCTCATTGTTCCCTCGTCTTATTGTTGGCCGGCCGGCGCCGGCGGGCGTTCCCACACTGTGAGCTGCATCATACCGGCTGCGAGCGGTGTCGTGCGGCGAAGGACCATGTCCTGCGCGTGGAGCCGGTGCCAGCGGTGTTCGACGAGGACGATTGTGCCGCCGGGTTCAAGGACGCGTGACCATTCGCGCCACGCTGCCGCGCGTTCGCTTTCGGGCAGGTGGCCAAGGTGGTGGAGGGCGACGATGGCGTCGAACTGGGGTTCGCGCCAGGGCAGCGCGAGTGAACTGGCGTGCACGAGTTCGACGCCGAGCGCGCGGGCCTGGGCGCGCTCGAGCATGTACGGGGAAAGGTCGACGCCGGTGATGCGCGCGCCGCGTGAAGCACGAGAGAGGAAGGCGAGGCCGTGACCCGGGCCACAACCGACTTCGAGCACGCGTTCGTGCCGCCTGAGGGCCCGCGCGACCTGGCGGAGGCCCTGGCGTTCCCGCAGAGACCAGTAGAGCCGCCGGATGGCCGCGTCGTAGAGCGCGACGCTGCGCCGGGAGAAGTAGCCCTCGGGGAGGAAGTGCCAGCGGTGGAGGTACCACTCCGGGTACTCGACGCCGGGCGCTGCCAGGGGGGCATCCGCCGCCGCCGCCACCAATCGCTCCTGTATCTCGGGGGAAAAGCGCTTCACCACACGAGAATCGTAGCGGGGCGGGGCCCAAGGCACACCGCACGAGTGCCCGGTGCCCAGTCAGGCTTCGCGGTCTTCGGGGAGCAGGGCGTCGCGGGAGCCGAGTTCGGCGCCCATGTGCCGGAGTTCGCGGCCGAAGCGGGTGGTGCGTTCCGCAACGCCCGCGAGGTAGGTCCGCGCGGGCGTGACCTTCACCCAAAGGCGGCGGCGCGGGACGTAGAAGGTGATGGCCAGGCCGGCCATGGCCATCGCAACGGCGAGCCAGATGAAGGTGTCGCCCGGGTCTCGTTTCACGCTCACGCCAGAGGCTTCCACGCGCCCTTCGTAGGTGTAGGCGTAGCCCTGGCCGCTCTCGAACGTTTCGCCTTCGCCAAGCCGGACGTTGTCTGCGTCGATGCCGGTGACAAAGAGGTAGGGATCACCGGCGCTGTCGATGGGCATCTGCACCACTGCGCGGCCATCGGGGCTCCCCGGCATGTCGGCGATTTCGATCGCGGGGATCTCCACCGGGCCCTCGTAGGTGATGGCGCCGTTTGCTACGGACACGCGGTCGCCGGGGCGCAACTCGCGCGGGGGCACGCCAGTACCAGACATCACCAGCCGGAACTCGTGCTCAACCATGCGCCAGGTGAAGGCGTAGTCGACCTGCTCCCCGGGGGCTGCGGCCTCGCGTGGAAAGGTGGTAAGGACGGCGACGGCAATGTCATCTTCAGGCCCGGGGCTCGCGCCGAGTTCCGTGGCCATCTGTGGCAGGGGGGCATTCCAGACTTCAACGCCATCCTGGTTCTCGAAGCGGAGGTGGGGGACGGCCGTTGTCTTGCTTTCGAAGTCCAACACCCCTTCCCACGCGAGTTGGCCGTTTGGCGCGACGATGCGCAGGCGCGCGAGGTCATCGAAGAATGCCGCCTGGTGCACCGTATATCCGAACGCGCGGCAGGGGCTGTTGACGGTCGTCGTGCAGGTCACCGTTTCGCCGCCGCGAGAAACCTCCAGCTTGCTGTGGAAATCGATGATGTGCCCCTCCGGGTCGATGCCGCGATGCGAATCAACCATGCGGACGAACATCTGGCCCGGGCCGGGTGTTTCGAACACCGGCGCCGGGGGCGTGGTCTCGGCGATGACCATGGTGCGGTCGAAGCCAGCGAACTGGGTGAGGAGGCCGCCGAGCAGGATCATGAGGAGGGCGAGGTGGCTGAGGAAGGTGCCATAGGCTGCCCATTGGAAGCGCTGCGCGAACAGGTAGACCGTCCCGTCCACTTCGCGTACGCGTTCGACGGCGTAGCGGCGCTGCCGGAGGGCGGCCTCGATCGCCTCCGCACCACCGGGATGCGAGAACTCCGCACGGTGGCGGGCAGTCGTGAAGTAGCGGTCGCCGACAAGCCTCGGCGCCTTGCGCACGCCGCGGACCGTGGGGCGGATGCGGCTCACGGTGCAGACCGTGACGGCGACGATGATGAGCAGCCAAAGCGCGTAGAACCACCACGCGTGGAAGATGTCGAACAGTTCGAGACGGTCCATCGGGCGGGTGAAGGGCCCGAAGCTCTCCTTCTGGAGCTCAATCCAGGCCGCGCGCGCCACGGGGTTATCGCGCATGGGGAGCGGAACCTGGGGGATGGCCACCCCGGCGAACCCGGCAACACCGGCAAGCCCCACGAGCAGCAGCGCGAACTTCACGTTCGTCAGGAGTTGCCAGGCCCAGCGCAGCGGATCGATGCCGCCCGGCCCGATCTCCGCCGCGGCAGTGCCAGCCCGCGCCGCCATTACCGCAGGTACTCCGCTGCGAGGGCAGCCAGGTCGTCTTCGCGGATCTGGCCGAGGTGGATCTCGCGGATCACGCCTTCGGGATCGATGAGCAGGGACGCCGGCAACCCGCCTCGGCTCACGCGGTAGGCAACGGACACTTCACCGGTCAGGTCCAGGGCGGTCGGGTAGGTGACGCCGTATTCGTCGATGAAGTCGCGGGCCACGCTGGCCGCCTCCTGTTGATTCACGCCGAGCACGACCAAACCCTCGGGATGTTCGTTGGCGAAGGCCTGGAGCGTTGGAGTCTCCTGGCGGCAGGGCGGGCACCAGGCTGCCCAGAAGTTCAACAGGACCCAGTTGCCGCGGTAGTCTGCCAGCGAGACTTCACCATTGCGAACAGCGCGGAGGCGAAAGTTCGGCGCGGCACGGCCCACCTCAGATGCGGGCTGCTGGCCGGTCGGGTTGAGCTCATCGGCGAGTTCCACAACACCGAAGCCTTCGGTTTGGAGTTGGTTGCCGCCAGCTCCCCGTAGTTCGAACCACCAGATGGCGGCGCCAACCACCAGGACGATCGCGGCGGCCAGCCCGAGGGTTTGCAGCGCGCCGGAGTATTCGCGCCGGCGCTGCGGCCGCTCGTCGGGTTCGAGTTCGGTTGGGGGGATATGCGCTTCGGTCGACATCGGCCAGTGATACCTGCATTACGGTACCACCCGGGCGAAAGGCGAGGGTAAGCCAGCCCGCTCGCCTGGGCGGCCGCGCACGGTCCACAACCGAGATCGCTACACTCGATGCCATGGAACTGGGTCTTGTGGCCGACACGCACGGCTACCTCGGCTGCGACGTCCTCGCCGCGCTGGAAGGCTGTGACCACATCCTCCACGCGGGCGACGTTGGTGACGGTGTGTTGAGTGCTCTTCGTGGCATCGCGCCCGTGACGGCTGTTCGCGGCAACAACGACACCTCCGGCGAGGCAGCCGGACTGCCAGAAATCGCAACCGTCGATTCGCCAGCCGGGCCCATCGCGGTCGTCCATCGGCTCGTCGATGCACCGCCGGAGGGATGGGAGATCGTCGTCTTCGGTCACTGCCACCGTCAGCACGCGTACCGCGGCGAGGATGGCCGTCTCTTCGCCAACCCCGGGGCTGCGGGTCGCCGTGGCTTCCACCGGGCACGCTCCGTAGCCCGTCTCCGCATCGAAGGGGGGAGTGCATCGGTGGAGTTCGTCGACCTTGGCCTGCGAAAGGCGGCGCCCTGATGCGCCACACCAAGATCGTCTGCACGCTCGGACCCGCTTCGCTCCATCGGGAGACGCTGGCTGCGATGTGCCGCGCGGGGATGGACGTGGCGCGCCTGAACACCAGCCACGGCACGGTCGAGCAGCACCTCGCGGCCGTGGAGCTCGTACGGGAAGTGGCGAAGCAGGAGGGCAAGACGCTCGGGGTGCTCATGGACCTCTCGGGCCCGAAGCTCCGCACCGGCATAATGCGAAACGGGAGTGTGCACCTACAGGTGGGCGACCCGGTGCGACTCACCTCCGAGCAGGTCGAGGGGACCGCCGACCTTATCCCGGTCGAATACCCCAGGCTCTGCGAGGATGTGCTCGCCGGGGACCGGGTCTTGCTGGACGACGGCAAGATCGAAGCAGAGGTCGTGCAGGTCTCACCCGAAGGCCTCGAGTGCCGCGTAATCGTGGGGGGCGAACTCCTCTCCCGGAAGGGCGTCAGCTTCCCGCGTTCGAACCTCACCGTGCCCGCGCTGACCGAAGCCGATCGCGCGTACATCGACGTCGGCGTGAAGGCAGGCGTCGATTTTTTCGCGCTCAGCTTCGTGCGCGACGGAGAGGACATCGCCCGCGCACGCCAGCTCATTTATGACCTTGGCGCGGATATCCCCATCGTCGCGAAAATCGAGCGCCGCCAGGCGGTGGAGCACCTGGACGACATCATGGCAGAGGCGGATGGGGCGATGGTCGCCCGGGGCGACCTGGGCGTTGAGCTCCCGCCTGAGGATGTGCCTGTCCAACAGCGCCGCATCATCGAGGCGGCGGGCCGCCACATGATCCCTGTGATCACCGCGACGCAGATGCTGGAGTCGATGATCGATTCGCCCAGGCCAACACGGGCCGAGAGCTCCGACGTCGCAAACGCCGTGTGGGACGTTTCCGACGCCCTGATGCTCAGCGGCGAGACGGCGATCGGACGCTACCCGGTCGAAACGGTCGCGATGATGGACCGGATCATCCGGAAGGCAGAGGAGGCCATGAGTAGTGACACGGGGCCTGCCATTCGCGCCGAAAACGATGACCACTCCTACATCGTGGCGCTCGCCGCCCGGAACATCGTGGAATCGGACCCGAACATGCGCGGCATCGTCTGCTTCACGCGCAGCGGGTACACGGCGTTCCTCATGAGCAAGGTGCACTCGCAGGCACCGGTGTATGGGATGACTCCCGACGAGGCCGTCTGCCGGCGGCTCTCCCTTGCCCGCTCGGTTATCCCGGTCCAGGTGCCGGTGGTCGACTCGGCCGAGACCATGCTGCGCCTGGTGGACGAGGTGCTGGTAGAGCGCCGGTATGCCCAGGGCGGCGAAGAGGTGGTCGTGGTCGCGAGTTCGCCAGTGCAGGCGCGCGGGACAACGAACTTCCTGAAGCTCCACAGCATCGGGGAATCGGCACGCTACTAAGGCGCCGGACACGCACTGTCCACTACCCGTTCACCGGCGCGACACATCGCAGGCGTAACAAGGTGCGTCAGCGCGAGTAGTACCCGGTGCAACTCCGGAGTAAGGCCGGAGTGGGATTGCCTGAAGAGGCCGGCGCGCTGGTTGCTAGCGCGGCGGCCTCTTCTTCTTTTTGCCCACCCCCATCGTGCGTTTCGGGCCGCTCTTCGTGCGTGCCTGTGAATTGGCTCACACGCCAACGAGCTATAGCGCGGGCCATTCCGCCAAAAGGCCGAGGCGCCAGGAAGGACCAGTCAGCAGACTGGGCGACGGCGGCTGGCCTGCGAGTGCGAACTCGATTCCGGAATGCACAGCCAGCCAGACAGGGTGCGAACTCGGAGGAGAGGATTCATGACCGTCAGGCAGATGCCCATTTCCCGGCCGCTGATCACCTTCCGGGCGCCGGCGCGATTCGGGTGGGTGGCGCCATTCGGCCGTGATTTCGGCATCGTCCTTGCCGTGATCGGCGCCTACTTCCTGCTCCGTGGGCTTGCCCCAACGCGTATCGACCTTTCGCTGCAGGTGACGGCCTTCATCGTCGAGTTGGAGCGTTCGCTCTACCTCTTCTGGGAGCCGGAGATCCAATCCGTCTCCATCCAATCCCATGCGGTGCAGGAGGTAGCGAACTTTGTCTACGCCTACCTGCACTTCCCGGTACTTGCGCTCGTTGGCGGCTGGCTCTGGTTCCGTGGGCGCGAACGCTTCCTCTTCATGCGCGACGTGATGTTCGTGTCCATGGTCATCGGCATCGTCTTCTACTACGCCGTGCCGGCCGCGCCACCACGCCTGATGGCTGCCCACGGACAGGATCTCGGCTTCGTCGACACCGTGTTCGGCGGGAACACCTCGGTCCAGTACGCACAGCCATCCTTCATCCTGAACGAGTATGCAGCGATCCCGAGCTTCCACTTCGGCTGGATCGCGCTTGCTTCCGCGGCGGTGTGGATCAACACGTCAAATCGCGCGCTGCGTGCGCTGGCAGTGCTGCTTTCGGTGCTCATGACGTGGGCGATCGTGGCGAGTGCCAACCACTTCTTCTTCGACATGGTGCTCGGCGGGATTGTCATCCTCGCGGCGTGGCAGGTGGCGAAACGGATCGAACGCTGGCGCAGCCTGCGAAGCACGACGCCGCTCGTCCTTCCCGCGGCGATGCCCCGCGCCGCCTAACGGTGCGGGCTATCCGCCCCCTGGCTGCCAAGAGTCCCCCCTTCCCGGCGGCCTCCATTTGTGCGCTACCCATCGTTCGTGGCGTCGTGTCGGCAATCGGCGCTCGACCCTTCCGGATCACCCTCGGCCTGCCTCCTCGACGCTCATCCCGAGTCCTCTATCGTCCTCGCCCCGTATGCTACGCCTCACTTCGAACCCGGGAGGAAGGCTTGGGACAGCGGAAGCTGATGTCCGAAGGGGAAGCGATCGAACGCTTCGTGCAGGACGGGGACAGCGTTTACGTCGGCTACACGTCGGCGGCCTATGGGCTTTGCCAGGCGATTGTGCGGGCACGGAAGAAGGACCTGGAGATCCTGGGCGGATCGGTTGGGCCGCAGGGCACCATGATGATCATGGGCGGCTGCGTGAGCCGCGTGCGAACCGGCTACCTGGCCGCCGCCCTCCGGCCCGGCGTCGTGCAAGACTTGATGGCCAGCGGCGAACTGAAGTACGAGGACTACAGCAACCAGGGGATCGCGCTCATGCTCATGGCGGGTGCGCTCGGCATTCCCTTTATCCCAACGCGTTCCTTCCTTGGCAGCGACTACCTGAAGCCCGAGTACCGCGATCACCCGGGCGCTTACCTTGGTGACCAGAAGTGGGCGGAAATGCAGTCGCCTTTCGACGGCCAGAAGGTGGTGGCACTGCCCGCGCTTCGCCCCGAGGTCGCCGTGTTGCATGCGCAGCGTGCCGACGAGGAGGGTAATGTCCAGATCTGGGGCCACCAGGGCGATGCGCGCTGGGCCTACTGGGCGGCGAAGAATGTCATCGTTTCGGTCGAAGAGATCGTGCCGACCGAGACGATTCTCTCGGACTCGCAGCGGACGGTGGTGCCGGGGTCGCGCGTGGCGGCGGTGGTGCACATGCCGTTCGGCGCGCACCCGAGCGGCATGACCGGCTACTACGACTTCGACTACGCGTACCAGGCCCGAACCATGTCACGGATGGGCCGCACCTACGAGGGGTGGCAGGCGTACGCAGACGAATGGATCTACGGCGTGGAAGACCGCGCCGGCTATATCGAGCACTACCGCGAGCGGTTCGGCGACGAGGCACTGGCGGCGTTCGGCGCCGATGCCGGTCCGTCGCCTGCCGACGGCGTGCACT
>JALOAP010000305.1 GCA_023228745.1 Dehalococcoidia bacterium
CGATGTGCGAGGGGAGCTCGTCCAGTTGGTTCAGTTCGCCGAGCCGCCAGCCCGCGAGGTCCACGGCCTCCGGCCCGAGGTTCACGAGCTCCACCCACTCGTAGGCCGTGTCCCGTCCCGGCTCTGGCGGATCGCTGGCGAATTCGGAGATGCGGAGCCCCGTCTCGGCCGCCTGTGCTCGCAGCACAACGTGGACCGCCCTGCCAGGTGCCCGGCGCTCACCGGCCACTGTGGCCGCATCGCGACTGAGGAGCGGGACCAACAGGCGCGGTCCGCTCGCACCGGGCGCCTCGCCCACGAAGCTCGCCTCGTCGAAGCTCACAGCCGCCGCTCCGCTGAGTGGCCGGAGCATGAGTCGCACTCGTGCAGACCGGGCGCCGCTGGGCGCCTGTATTGGCCCGGTCGTCAGTGGCGTCCACGCCGTGCTGGACGAGACGTCGCTGTCGTGCTGGGCAAAGTTGCTTCCGCTGCCGTCGTGCGACCGGTACCACGACACCCGCACGAAGATCTGCGTTGCCCCGGACCGCACCCGGCCCGTCGCCGATGCTTCGTACCACTCCCCTGCCTTCACGGGCACGACCTGGTGGATCCACTTCGTCCGGTCCGTTGTCGAATCCAGCGATGCCGCCCAGCTCCCCTGGGCGGCGCCGCGGTCTGCCCGAAGCGTGCCACCCTGGTTTGCCCACCCGCTCGGTCGGCCGTTCAGCACTTGCTCGAAGCCGCCATTTCGTAGCAACTCGCCGGCCTTCGGGGCATCCGGGGCGCTCATGGTCGGCGCCGGAACCGGAACTGAAGGCGTTGCCGTCCGGGTTGGCGTTGCCGGCGCAGCCGGTGTGCTCGTCTTCACGGGCGTCCGCGTCGGCGTCGTTGCTGGGGTGCTGGTCACAGTCGCCGTTGCCGTCGGCGTCCGCGGCGCTGTCGTCGGTGTCGGCGTTGTGGCCGCTGATCGGACAATGAGCGAAGCGGAGTCGAGCACGAGCTTCATCGCTCCGATGCGAGGGCGGCCGCCAAAGCTCACCCGCACAGACCCTTTTCGGTCTGGCGCCGTGTGTTCCACCGACACCGTCGTGAACTCGGTCGTCGAAACCGGCACAACCTCCGCAGCAGTCGTTACGCCGAAGTCGTCGATGAACGTCAAACGCACCGTGACCTCCGTGGCGCCTGCCGGGGCCTTCGCACGAACGGACGCCGCGTAGGTCGCCCCCGGTTCAACCTCAAACGACTGGAAGATCTCCGCGGCGCCGTTGCCTTCCAGCAGTGCTCCAGCGCCGCTCTCCCCTTCGACGCGAGTCGCCCCGTGGCCCAACCACTCGGCCGGCTGGCCATCCTGCCACGCCTCGAAGTCGCCGTTTTCGACCAGCTCGCTTCCGCTGATCTCGCTGCTGCCTGCCGCGATGACGCCAGGCAGTGCCACCAAAACCGCCATCGCGCAGAGCGTGAGCGACCGCATGCCGCCGGCATCCTAGCATCTCTACGCGTGATAGCCACCCGCGAGTGATACCTAAACGAGGCTTCCCGGCCACCGGCTTTCTGCACCACGCCACCAGCGCCAGCGTTAGATCACCGTGGGCGCCCGGTACTCCCCGAACACGTCGCGCATCGCGCCGCAAATCTCCCCGAGCGTCGCGTAGTTGCGCACCGCCTCCAGGATCGCTGGCATCGTGTTGTCGTGGGATGCGCACACGCGCTTGAGCTCCGCCAGCGACGCCTCGACCTTCGCCATGTCTCGATTCTTGCGGTGGTCCGATAGCCGCTTGAGCTGGTGATCCACCAGCCGCCGATCGACGGTGAAGATTGCCGGTGGCTGCTCGCCACCTTCGATGTAGTCGTTCACGCCGACGATGATCTCCTGCTTCTCGTCGACCTTCCGCTGGTACTCCCACGACGCTTCCGCGATCTGCGTCTGTACCCAGCCGCTCTCGATCGCGGCTACGGCGCCGCCGGCGTCGGCGATCTGGTCCATGTACTCCACCGCCCGTCGCTCGAGCTCATTCGTCAGGTACTCGACGTAATAGGAGCCAGCCATCGGGTCCACCGTGTCGGCCGCGCCTGTCTCGTGCGCGATGATCTGCTGCGTGCGAAGCGCCATCCGCTGCGCGTCGTCCGTCGGGAGTGCTAGCGCCTCGTCGTAACAGCTCAACGCGATGCTCTGCACTCCGCCCACGACTGCCGCCAGCGTCTGGATCGCGGCGCGCACGATGTTGTTCTCCGGCTGCTGCGCCATCAGCGTCGATCCGCCTGTCTGTGTGTGTGTGCGCAGCGTCATGGAGCGCGGGTCCTTCGCCCCGTACTCCTCTTTCAGCATCTTCGCCCAGAGCCGCCGAAGCGCCCGGTACTTCGCAATCTCCTCGAAGAAGTTGTTGTGCGTGTTGAAAATCCAGCTGATGCGCGGCGCGAACTGGTCGATATTCAGCCCCCGCTCGATCGCTGCATCCATATACGCGCGGGCGTTCGCGAAGGTGAAACCGATCTCCTGGGCGGCCGTCGCGCCCGCATCGCGCATGTGGTACCCGCTCACCGAGATCGTGTTCCACTGCGGCACATGCTCGGCGCAGTAGCCCATCACGTCCGCCGCCAGCCGTACGCTCGGCCCCGGCGGGAAGATGTAGGTCCCGCGCGCCACGTACTCCTTGAGCACGTCGTTCTGCACCGTGCCGTTGAGCTGCTCGCTCGCGACGCCCTGCTTCTCCGCTGCTGCGATGTACATCGCCAGCATCACCGGCGCCGGCGCGTTGATCGTCATGCTCGTCGAGACCTTGTCCAGGGGAATGCCGTCGAACAGCGTCTCCATGTCATAAAGCGAGTCGATCGCCACGCCCACCTGCCCGACCTCGGCGATTGCCATCGGGTCGTCCGAGTCGTAGCCGAGTTGGCTCGGCAGGTCAAAGGCCACTGAGAGGCCAGTCTGTCCCTGGCTCAGAAGGAAGCGGAACTTCTGGTTCGACTCCTCCGCTGTCCCGAAGCCGGCATACTGCCGCATCGTCCAGAAGCGCCCCCGGTACATCGTCGGCTGCACGCCACGCGTGAACGGGTACTCCCCCGGGAAGCCAAGATCACGCTCGTAGTCGAGATTCGCCACATCGAGTGGCGTGTACATCCGCTGGACGGGAATCGAGCTGGTCGCGAAGTCTGGGCGCCGTTCAGGCTGCCGTCCCAGCGTCTTCGCAAGTGGCCCCTCCTCCCACGCGTGGACCTGGCGCGAAAGGGCCGCGAGAGCCTCCTCCGAAAAGAGCGTTGGCTGGTTCGCGTTCTCCGGCATAGGTGGCCTCCAAACAGTTCGCCCAGTGTATCGCAGGGGGCGAACGCGAGGCACAGGGCCGGCAAGCGGGCCTGCCCGCGACAATTTTGGGGGGATTCCCCGAAGAAAATTTCTGTACACTCCCCCAAACATTGCAGGAGCGGGTTATGCATATCCGGCTTGTCCACGTCATTTTGCTCACCGCCGTCGCGGCCGCGTTCGTGCTCCCCATGGCCGCCGTTGCGCAACAGGAGCCCGGCACCATCATCACCACCGATAAGACCACCTACATCGACCCCACCGACCGCTTCGTGCACGTCACCGCCACCGGGCTCGATGCCTGCGCCGGCGAAACCGTGACCGTTGGCCTCTTCACTGGCGCCGGCGACCTCATCCATCCCGCCAGCATCCGGGAAGCTGTCCCCGTCGCCGGCGATGGCACCCTCTCGGCTGATGTGCCCGTCCCCTGGGAGCAGTCCAGCACGACCGCCAGCGCGGGTGTGCGCGCCGATTGCGTCCCCGGTGGCGTCGCGCTGGGTGAGCAGCTCACCTTCATGCACAGTGACCCGCCCTTCGGCCCGGTCCTGCCCGCAGCGCCCCTGCCGCCCGGCGTTACTATCTCCACCGGCCGGGGGACCTATGATCCCGGCGACACAGCGCTCGTCACGGTGACCGGCTTTGAGCAATGCGCCGGTCGCGCTCTCGTCGTCCATCTCGCCACCGAAGCAGGCGGTCCGGTCTTCGCCGACCCGAACCGCGATGTCACGGCTACCGGCAGCTTCGATGGGAACAGCGCACTGTCCGCTGCCCTCTCCCTCGAAGATGTTCCCACCGGCCGCTACATCGTCTGGGTTCGCTCCGTCTGCACGGGCACGCTCGTCGCTCCCGGCGGCATTGAGGTCTCGTCATCCGGCCCGCTCGCGACGGCCACTCCGGCCCCCGCGCCGCCCAGCGTCGGCACCGGCACCCAAAGCGGCGATACCTTCCCCACTGTGCTTGGCGTAGCCCTTGTGCTCGCAGTGGCCTCGTTGCTGCTGCTCGCGAGGAGGCGCACATCGCCCGGTGGCCGATAGGATGCCCACGCCTGGAGCAATAGCCAATTCCGAATCACATTCGAAAATCTGCTATGATGCCGCTTCGCCGCCGCTGGCGGACGTTCTCGAACGGAGAAAGCATTTGGCAATCGACGGAAAATGGAAGCTCAGCATGCAAACGCCCATGGGCACCCGCGAGGTGGACCTCGAA
>JALOAP010000396.1 GCA_023228745.1 Dehalococcoidia bacterium
CCAGGTGTCCACCGCCACCAATACAGGCCACGGTCTCGACAAGGAACTCGCGCACCTCACCGGCAAGCTGCTCCAGCTCGTCAAAGGTCAGGTCGCGAAGATCCTCAGGGCGGTCGATGCGGTCGAGAAGACGGCTCAAGGTCGGCTCCTTGCGTGCTTCCACCAGTAGGCCACAGGGGCGATGTCGCTGCCGTGCGGAGGCTTACCGTGCACTCCCAGGAGCTCGAAAGCCAACGTACGTGGTGGTCGTACGTGGGTCAAGAAGCCGCCGGGTAACCCTGGTGCAGGTTCGAACGCGTCGCGATTTCGCAGAGCCGTGGCAGGTTTTCCCGGATCCGCTCGGGCGCGGTCACGCCAGCGTGTACGCACTCCGTCACATGCTTCGCCCAGTGATGCGCCTCCAACTCCTCTGCGACAGTCAGCACCAGCCGCCCATTTACATGAATCCCGAACGCGTCGTCCATCGGCACAATCGCCACTTGCGGCAGGCGTCGCGTGGCGGGTCGTTCCAGCATCCGTCGGATCGACATCGCGAAATCCTACTCCTCGACGAGCACTCCACGGTGGGCTGCCCCGTCCCGGAATCCGCTCGACTCCTGGACCGAAGGAGCCGCCTCCCGCAGCCTCACGATGAACGTCGAGCCCTCGCCAGTCGCCGTTTCCAGCGAAACCCGGCCGCCCATGCTCTCCACAAGCTCCCGGACGATCGCCAGTCCAAGGCCCGTGCCGCCTTCTGCACGGCTCCGCCCCTTATCGACCCGGTAGAAGCGCTCGAAAATACGGTCGCGCTGCTCCTCAGGGACACCCGGTCCGTTGTCCCGCACCCGGACCTCCGGGCCATGCCCGGTCCGTTGCACGCTTACCCACACCTGCTTCCCTTCGCCCGAGTACTTGATCGCGTTGTCCACCAGGTTCGAAAGGGCACGGAACAGCGAGTCCGGGTTCCCCTCCACTGCAAGCGAAGCGTCACCATCGACATGCAGGACAACATCACGCGCGGCCGCGAGCGGTGTCAGCTGAAGGGTCACATCCCGCGCGAGCTCGAGCAGCTGCAGCCGCCGGAGTTCCGGTGCGCCGCGCTCGTTCGTCGAGAGCATCAAGAGGTCATCGCTGAGACGCGTCAGCCGCGCCGTCTGAGCCTTAATCGTCTCCAGCAGCGTCCGCGTTTCGTCCTCCGAAAGGTACTGGTCCATCTCCGCCACTTCGATATTGGTGCGGATCGCTGCCAGCGGCGTCCGCAGTTCGTGCGATGCATCCTGCACGAACTGCCGTTGTTGTTCGAACGTCTCCTCCAGCCGCCCGATCATCGAGTCGAACGTATCCGCGAGCTGCTTCAGCTCGTCGTCCGGCCCCTGGTGATTGATGCGCCGGCTCAGGTTCGTCGCACTGATCTCCGATGCCACCTCCGTGATGTCCCGCACCGGGCGCAGCATGATTCCGGAGAGCACATAACCGGCCGCACCCGACGCCAGGGCAAGGCCAACAACGGCAAACGCCGACCAGAGCCGCAGCCGGTCCAGGTTTTGCGAATAGAGGTTGTCCTCTACTTCGGCCAGGTCCAACGTCGGTGGCTGCACGTTCAGTGCGCCACCCGGCCCCACGCGCTCCATCCGGATCTCGTACCCGCGAAGCTCGTAAACCTCCGGCCGGTCAAGGCGTGCGGCCACATTCAACGCCACCACAAACGCAATGCCGAACACCAGCAACAGGCTGGTGTACCACACGGTCAGCCGAAACCGGACCGTTCGGGTGAACCCGGGAGTCCGCAGCTTAGAGGACGTAGCCCTTGCCCCGGATAGTCTCAATGAGCTGTTCATCGAACCCTTCGTTGATCTTGCGGCGAAGGTTGTTCATGTGCACCTTCACCGTCTGCGTGAACGGGTTCGCGTGCTCGTCCCAGATGTGCTCGAGCAGCTCCTCCTGCGGCACCGCGCGACCTTCGTTCCGCGCAAGGTAATAGAGGAGCGAAAACTCCTTCGGTGTCAGGTGAATATCCTTGCCGTCCCGCTTCACGCGGTTCGTGTTCGGGTCCAGCTCCAGCCCACGCGTGTTGATCACGGGCTCTCGCAGCCCACCCTCGCGGCGTGTCACCGCACGGATTCGCGCTGCCAGCTCGCTGAACGCAAACGGCTTCACCAGGTAGTCGTCTGCACCCTGGTCGAGCCCTTCGATCCGGTCCCGGATCGCACTTCGGGCCGTCAGCATGATGATCCCGCCGCCGAACCGGTCCTCGCGGAGCCGGCGGCAGACCTCCAGCCCATCAATCCGCGGCAGATTCAGGTCCAGGCAGACGACGTCATAGTTGTTCACGCTCGCCTTCTCCAGCGCCTCCGCGCCGTCATAGGCCACGTCCACCGCATAGCCGATCTTCGTCAGGCCGCGCTCGATGGCGCTCGCAATGGGCTCTTCGTCTTCGACGACAAGAACTCTCATGTACAGCCCCCATTGCCAGGTTTTTTCACACTACCTTCGAGCGTACCTGAGCCGAGGTAAAGATTCCTGTGGGGCAGCCTCAGGCTGCCCCACAGACGTGCTGCCTAGGCCCGTGCCCCCACGGTCGGCGGTTCCAGCTCGATGGGCTTCTGCGTTACGTGCTCCAGCACCATCTCCCGTGTGTCGTTCGCCTTCAGTTGACGGATCAGGAACTCGAACTTCGCCTGCAGTTCGTTCCCGAGCTGCTGCCGCAGCTCCAGCGGGAGATCCCAGGTCTGCTTCTTGAACGGACCCCACATCTTCTTCCGTGTCTTGTAGAAGAACTGGACGTCCGTTTCCCCGTCCTTTCGCTCGTCGGAAAGCTCCCGGTCGGCGTAAGCGCGCATCTCGGAGAGCAACTCCGCCGGGAAGTTCGCATGATCCATGATCAGGTTCTGGAAACCGGTCGCAAGGTGGATCTCCGCCGTTTCCGCCGCCGGGAAGCGGTGGAACAGCTCGTCCGGGAGGGTGCTCGCACCGTGCTGCACCGCCCCGGCCATGCCGTAGCGTTCCCGGCTCACCCTCGAAAGTTCCCCGAGCGTCTCGAAGTCAATCGCCACCTCGGCGATCGTACCGTCCGGCAGCGGGATGCCGCCGTGGCTCGTGCCCGTCTGCACGCTCACCTTCGCCAGCCCGGGCTCTTCGTCGCCCACCAGCGCGCGGAAGCCGTCCACATACTCCGTCAACTCCTCCACCGTGCTGTTGTCCTTGCCCACCTCGCCGATCTCGCCGCCAACCGAAATCGTCACGCCCTCCGGCTCGAGCTCTCGCACGAGCTGCGTCAGCCGCGCCGTCAACTTCGCATTCGGCGCCTGCTGGTCGGCAACCTTCTCGAAGCTCAAATCAACCAGCGTCGAGGCGTCAATGTCGATGCAGTAGAACTGCGCCGCTACCGCCTTCCGAATCAGGTCCTCCAGCGCCTTCGTCTCTGTCTCGGGGTCCGTCGCAAACTTCTTCGCGTTCGCCTGGAAGTGGTCACCCTGGATGAAGACCGGCCCCTGGTATCCCTCCGCGATCGCGGCAGCCAGGACCACGGCCGCGATTTCCGCCGGCTCCTGGTGCGTGTACCCCATCTCCGAGCGGGCCAGCTCGAAGATGGTCGCATACCCATTGGTCGACTGGATCGCCCGGAAAAGCG
>JALOAP010000306.1 GCA_023228745.1 Dehalococcoidia bacterium
GGCGCGGGCATGTTGACGCCCGTCGGGACGACGATGGTCTTCCGCGCCTTCCCGCCAGCCGAGCGCTCGAAGGCATCGGGCGTGATGGTCGTGCCGACCACAGTGGCGCCCGCGAGCGGGCCCGTGCTGGGTGGCTTCCTAATCGACTACATCTCGTGGCACTGGATCTTCCTGGTCAACGTGCCCGTGGGCATCATCGGGATCTTCGTTGCCGCGCGCTGGCTGAAGGAGCAGAAGGAAGGTGACCCGGGCCGCTTCGACGTCACCGGGTTCCTGCTCGCTTCCGGAGGCATGGCGTCGCTGCTCTACGCGCTCGCGGAAGCGGGGCCGCACGGCTTCGATGACTCCCGCGTCATCTTGTTCGGGCTGCTTGGCCTGGCGATGCTCGTGGCCTTCGTCGTGGTCGAACTGCGCACCGCGGAGCCGATGATCGACATCCGCCTCTTCACCGATCGGCTGTTCGCGACGTCGAACGCGGTGCAGTTCGTGGCGATGACCGGCTTCGCGGCATCGCTCTTCATCCTGCCTATCTTCCTGCAGGTCGAACGGAAGCTGGATGCGTTCGAATCGGGTTTGGCGACGTTCCCGATGGCGCTCGGCGTGATGGCGGCCGCCCAGCCGACGTCGCGGATCTACCCACATGTCGGCCCGCGCCGGTTGATGATGGCCGGCATCCTGATCGCGACCCTTACGGCGTTCGGCTTCGCCTGGATGGACCTGGGGACGAACATCTGGCTCATCCGGCTGTTGATGTTCGTGCGCGGCATTGGCTTCGGGCTGATGCTCATCCCGCTGCAGGCGGCGACGTTCGCAACCATCACGCCGCACATGACCGGGCGTGCCAGTTCGCTGTTCAGCTCCTCGCGCATGGTCGCGCAGAGCCTTGGTGTGGCCATCATCGCCACGGCGCTGACGACGCTGCTGACGAACAACGACGCCATCCAGGGGAGCGCCACGGTGGGTGCGGTGGACGCCTACCAGGAGGCCTTCATCGTCGCCGGCCTCATGTCGCTGCTGGCACTGCCCGTCGCGTTCCTTATTCGGGACCGGGATGCAGCCGGAACGATGCTGCCACGCGATGAGGAAGCGGGGGCGGAGCGCGAAAAGACGCCCGCGGCGGTGTAGCGCGCGCCCGGTAATTGCCAGGTGGCGGCGGCCCGGGGCATCGCTCACAATTTCGGCAGCGTCTAGAGTCGTACAAGGAGCTCACCAGGGCGGGTGGGCAAATAAATGGAGGCATCATGTTCAAGACCCGGTTCACCGAGGAGTTCGGCATCGAACACCCCGTCGTTTGCGGCGGCATGACCGGCGTTGGCACGGCGGATCTGATCGCGGCTGTGGCCAATGCGGGTGCGCTTGGCTTCATCACTGCGCTCACGCAGCCCACCCCGGACGCGCTGCTCGAGGAGATCGAGCGGTGCAGGGAGATGACCGACAAGCCGTTCGGTGTGAACCTCACGATTCTTCCGACCATCAAGCCGGTGCCCTACGACGAGTACCGCGAGGCGATCATCGCCGGCGGCGTGAAGATCGTCGAAACTGCCGGCAGCAACCCGGCGCCCCACCTCCCCTCGTTCCAGGCAGCGGGTGTGAAGGTCATCCACAAGGCCGTGGCCGTGCGCCACTCGCTGAAGGCGGAAAGCCTCGGCGTGGATGCCATCAGCATCGACGGCTTCGAATGTGCCGGGCACCCGGGCGAAGAAGACATCCCGGGCCTCGTGCTCATCCCGGCGGCGGCCGATAAGGTGCGCATCCCGCTCATCGCCAGCGGTGGCTTTGCGGACGGCCGCGGCCTGGTCGCTGCGCTCGCCCTCGGCGCCGACGCCATCAATATGGGCACGCGCTTCATGGCGACCGTCGAAGCGCCCATCCACGAGAACGTGAAGAAGCAGATCGTCGCCAACGACGAGCGGCAGACCGACCTCATCTACCGCAAGTTCCGGAACACGGCGCGCGTGGCCCGCAACGCCATCTCGCAGCAGATCAAGGAGATCGAAGCGAAGCCAGATTCGACCTTCGAGGACATCGCCCACCTCGCCTCCGGCCAGCGCGGCCGCGACGTGGTGATGGGCGAAGGCGACGTCGATGGCGGCATCTGGAGCGCCAGCATGTCGCAGGGCCTCATCAACGATATCCCGACGACGAAGGAACTCGTCACCCGCATCGTCGAGGAAGCCGCGGAGATCATCGAGGGCCGGCTGGCGGGGATGGTCCAGCGGTAGGGCCGGGCTGGGTCCAGGGCATGGTACCCGGTGCCCAGTGCACGGATACGGTAATGGATGAAAAATGGGCCTCTTCCGCGTGGGAGAGGCCCATTTCGTTGCGGTGTTTGGGGGTGCTGCCCGGGGGTGGGGCCTGAGTACCGGGTCCCGAGGCCGCAGTGGGCCTTGACTACGGCACGGGGCACGCCGGACCCGCCACCCCTCATTTACCCGTGAGCTCGGCCTCGAGGCGGCGCTGGACTTCGAGCGCGGGGAGGTTGTGCGCGAGGGCGAGGGCGCGCACGTCTTCGAACTCGGGCGAGAGGCGTCGCTTACCCTGCCATTCGCGCGCTTTCACGCGCACCGGGCCCATACTCGTGATGACTGTCTCGATGGTGCGCACCGCTTCGTAGCGGCGATAGGGCTGGGCGCGCACTCCGAGCGTCGTCGTCTCGGAGAGGAAGATACCAGCGAAGCGCGCTTCCTCCTCTAGCGGCGCGAGCGCACAGAGCTTCGTCGCCGCGCGGCCCTTCTTCATGCCGATGGGCTCGAGCCATGCGTCGAAGGCGCCCGCTTCGAGCAGCCGGTCGCGCGCGTGCGCGAGCAGCTCGGCGGGCATGTCATCGATGTTCGCTTCGAGCAGCACAACCTCGCGCACCGTCGTTCCTGCGAGCTTCGGCGCCTCGCGCGCAGCCTCACCGGTCGACACCACTTCGCCGATGAATACGCGCAGCGCGTTCGGCCGTTCGGGCGGGTTGAAGGTGCCCGCGCCCGCGCCCTGCAACTCGGGGCGGATGACCGCCGGGCCGGGCGTGGCGACCGCCGCGAGGATGGCCGCGCCGGTCGGCGTCACCAGCTCGTGGGCGGCCTCGACGAAGCGCTGGGCGAAGCCCGCGCGGCGCAGGATGTTGGCAGCCGCCGGCCCGGGCGATGCCGGGAGCGCACCGTGCACCGACTTCGTGATCGTGCCGGAACCGACCGTCACCACCGGGCACCACGCCGCTTCGACGTTGAGCTCTTCGAGCGCCAGCATGGCGCCCACCAGGTCGATCATCGCGTCGACGCCGCCCGCTTCGTGGAGATGGGGCTTTGCTGTCTCGTGCGCGTCCGCTTCGCCCTGCGCGAGAGCGTCGATGGCGGCGAGTGCGCGCTTCGTGACGCGTTCGCGGTAGCCCGCTTTGCGGACCATCGCGCGCATTTCGTCCGGCTGGTAGGTGCGTTCCTCGCTGAGGCTGACTTTCAGATAGCTCGCGTGGATCCCGGCGCGCATGACGCGTTCCGTCGCGAGCGCGAACTGCGGCAGGCTGAGCTCCGCCAGCCCTTCGCGCACCCGGTCGAGGCTGGCGCCGGCATCCACCAGTGCCGCGAGGGTCATATCGCCGGCGATCCCGGAGAAGCAATCGAAGACGAGGACGCGCGGCGCGGGACCGCCGATGATTTCGGTCACTCGTGCGCGCCCTTTCCCGCGGCCACGGCGAGCCGGTTGATGGTCGCAGCCATGTAGCCGGCGCCGAAGCCGTTGTCGATGTTCACGACGGCGATGCCGGTCGCGCAGCTATTGAGCATGCCGAGCAGTGCCGCCAGCCCGCCGAACGATGCGCCGTAGCCGACGGAGGTCGGTACCGCCACGACCGGGTTCGCCACCAGCCCACCGACCACGCTCGGGAGGGCGCCTTCCATCCCTGCGGCCACGACGAGCGCGTTCGCGCGGCGCAGCTCCTCGAGATGGGGGGTGATGCGATGGATCCCTGCGACGCCGATATCGAAGTGGCGGGTCACCCGGGCGCCCATCATCTCCGCGGTCAGCGCCGCCTCTTGCGCGACCGGGATATCCGACGTGCCAGCGGTGACGACTGCGACGTGGCCGGCGCCCGGACGCGGGTCGGTATCGAGCCAGGCGAGGCGCGCGTGTTGGTCCGAAGCGATGGCGGGGAGCGCCTCGCGCAGGGCCGCGAGTTGGTCCGGCTCGATGCGCGTCACGAGCACCTTGCCCGAGCGCTCAATCACCTCTTTGGCGATGGCCGCCACCTGTGCCGGGGTCTTTCCCAGCCCCAGGACGACCTCCGGCAGGTTGTCACGAATGGCGCGGTGGTGATCGACTGCGGCGAAGCCGAGTTCCACTACGGGCACGGTTTCGAGGCGCGAAGCGGCGGCGTCGACGCCGAGGTCTCCGGCTGCGACGGCCTCGAGGAGTGTGCGCAGGTGGTCGTTGTCCACGGCACCGAGCGTACCAGCGGCGCGCAGCCAGCTACCAGTCGCCAGTCGCCA
>JALOAP010000307.1 GCA_023228745.1 Dehalococcoidia bacterium
TCTCGGCAGAGGTTCCCGCCGACGAACGGGGCGGCTTCGAAGCCGTGCTCGATGAGTGGGGGGAGTTCGGCTGGACCCTGTCCGCACACCGCTCGACGACGCTCGACGCGCTGCAGGAGTGGCGGCGGGCGGAGGCGGAGCTCGTCGCTCGGCGCCCCTACTTCGAACCTCGCTATGGGAAGCGGCCGTATGCCGCGCAGCTCGACGCGCTCGGCGACCTGGTGCGCGCCTACGAGCGCGGCGGCGTGGGCCACGGGTTGTTCGTCCTCAGGCGCGGATAAGTCACGGCATCCGCCGTGGTGTCAGGTTGCCATGAGGAGTGGTCCCCCACGGTGGGTATACTCGTTGAACTTTGCCTGTCTGGAGGGGTTATGAGTCTACCGTTCACGTCCTCGGGGAAGATTACGTGCACACTTTCCGTGTCCGACCTGGATCGGGCAGCGGCGTTCTATCGCGATGTGCTGGGCCTGGAGCTGTTGACGATGGTGCCCGAGTTCAACTGGGCCGAGTTCGGTACGGAGGTACCGGGGTTCACGATCGGCATGGGCGTCAACCCGGAAAACCCGAGCGGTGGCGGCTCAGGGATCAACTTCGGCGTGACCGACCTCGATGCTGCGAAGGCCGCCCTCGAGCAGCGGGGTGTCTCGTTTACGGGCGAAGACCTCGAGGTCCCGGGCCAGGTGCGGATCGCAGAGTTTTCCGACCCGGATGGCAACGGCCTCTTCCTGGTGCAGCGGCTGGCATAGCCTTCGGCTCAGCGGCCCGGTTTCCGCCTGGCTCGGAGCAGGTCACGGAGTCGCTGGTCGATTTCGACCGCCACATGCGCGGGATCGAAGTGCTCGCGGGCGTGGTGCAGGCCATCCTCGTTAACCGCGAGTTCGCCGCGCTTGTGGCGCTCGAAGAGGCCGCGCAGCGCCGCAGTCACCGCGGCGAGCCCTTTTGCCTGGATCACGCCGGTCATCGGGTACGTCCAGATCACGTGGCGCCCGCGCGACATCGCTTCGAGTGCCATGAACGACGTGCCATCGTGCTCGGTGAGGCGGACCAACACCGACGCCTGGCGGTAAATGGGGTCCATGTCATCGATCCAGCCAGGCGCCCGGAGGTTTGCGGGCAGCGGGCCGGGTAGCGTGTGCGGCCGCGAGGGAACGAGCGTGAACTGGATCTCCGGGAGCTCATGCGGGAGCCGCAGCAGGGTCTCGACATCGAACACCCGCCGATACCGCGGGTGTTCGGGGAGGTACAGCAGCGCCCGGAACTCCTCCGGGAGCGGGGGCGGGGCCGCGGCCGAAAGGCTAACCACGGGCAGCGGCTGGTACACTGCCTCCACGCCGATCTCCTGGAGCTCCTGGCCCAGCCACGGCGCATCGACCCAGTGGTTCGCGCGCCGTAGGAAGTGGCGGTCGAGCTTGCCCTTGCGGTGCGCTTCGAGCGCGACCAGCACATCTGTGCCCACCCAATGGATGACGTACGGCCGCCGCCAGACACGGCTCAAGAGCGCCTGGGGCGCGAGCCGGTCGACGCGGCTGGTGATGTGGTACAGCACGTCGGCGCGCCAGAGCTTCGGCAGGAGTGCCGCCCAGCTCCGCGGGTTGCGGCCGGGGTGGGCCATATAGTCCGTCTCCCAGCCACGCTCCTGCAGCACGCCGCGGAGGAGGTTGCTGAAATACGGGAGGCCGAGGATGAGGGCCCGGGGACGTCGAGCCATCCCGTTAGATCTGGTCTTCGAGCACGATCGCATCGGGCGCGACCACGGTCGCACCGGGAGCGACGTCCTTCCGAAGGACCGCATGCGCACCGGCCGTCGCCAGTTTGCCGACCGTGACGCCGTGAAGCACCGTCACTCCCGCTCCGAGGTAGGCGCCGCTCGCGATGCGCACCGGCCCGGTTTCGCGCGGCCGTCGCTCGCGCAATGGCCCGGGGCCGACGTCGATATGCGTGATGAGCGCACAATTCATGGAGATGGTGGCCTCGTCTTCGATGTGGACTGAGTCGGCGAGGTCGATGAGCACATTTGCGCCCAGGTGGACCCGGTCGCCGATAGAGAGGTTCGAAAAGTCTGTGCCGGCGTTCACGATGTGGAGCGGGCCATGGATCGAGCAATTACGGCCGACGTGCGCGCCGAACTCTCGCAGGATAGCAGCGTGAGCGTTCGTGGTCGTGCGCAGTTCACCGGCGATACCTTCGATGCCGTGTTGCATGTAGCGCCTTCGCCGCCGCAGACGGCCGAGTCCGCCGCCGAACGTGCGCACGATGGGACGGGCGAACGGCGCGAGCGTCCTCCGGAGCGCTGCCAAGCCGCGCGGGCGACTAGTGCCAGTCATGCTGCCTCGCAATCCTCAGAAGCGTAAAACGTGCGTAAACAGTGTCTGGAAAGCCGAATAACGAGAAGACCTGCCTTGCCCGCACCACGGGCCACTCCTACCCTGCTTACACGAGAACTTGAGCTCCAACGTGTGAGGCAGTATGAAGCGACGCTTTCTCCTCGGCATAGGCCTCCTTGGTGCGGCCCTTGTGGCGATCCCGGCAACGGTCATCGCACAGTCGCCGCCACCTGACCCGCCTGCAACCTACTACGGCGCGGCCACCGGGGCCACCGCTGGGCAAGGTGTCGTCGCCATCGTCGTGAATGGCAGCACCAGCACCGTCTGCGGCACCGGCGAAGTGCTCCTCGATGGCGGGAAGCCTGTCTACGTTGTGGACGTTGTCGCGAACTCGCAGATCAACGGCTGCGGCGCCGCGGGGCGCACCATCCGCTTCTACTTCACGCCGCATGGCGGCGCCGGTGGCCGCCTCGGCAACGAGACCGCTGGCTGGTCCGGTGCGGGCGCCACGAAGCGGGACCTCACGGCGGGCCCCGAGCTCCAGCGTGCGGGCCAGCTCCCTGTTCTCGCGAGTGACGGCGCCCTCGGCTAGCCACACCGATCCATACTGAATGAACAGGCCGCGACTCACAGTCGCGGCCTGTTGCTGTTGTTCGGCCACTGGCTACCGGGTTGGTTCCTCGCGCTGGGCCCAGCGGGGCGGGCGCTTCTCTGCGAACGCCTGCATCCCTTCGCGCGCGTCTACACTCGCGAAGAGGCGTGCCGAAAGCTCTGAGGTCCAGGCGAACGCCTCGTCCATGGCCATCGCCGGGACCTTGTGGATCAGCTCCTTGCTCGCCGCCAGTGCGGTGGGCGCGCCCTGTCGCAGAGCATCGACGTAATCCCCAACTGTCGCGTCGAGCCGATCCGCTGGGACTGCGGCGTTGAGCAGGCCGATGCGCACCGCTTCGCTGGCGTCGAAGGGGGCGGCGGTAAGGAAGAGCTCGCGGGCTTTCGCCGCACCGATGCGTGGCAGGAGCACGACCGAGATGACCGCCGGTGCAACCCCGAGCCGCACTTCGCTGAACCCGAAGGTCGCTCCTTCCACGCCGACCGCGATATCGCAGGCGGCGAGGAGCCCAATCCCGCCTGCACGTGCCGGCCCCTGTACGCGCGCGACGACCGGCTTCGGCGAGTGGTAGATGGTCGAGAGGATGCCGGGGAGGCCGCCACCAGCCCGCCCGGAGATCGTGGCAGTGGATTCGCCCGCTTCGTTCGCGGCCCGCTGCTCTTTCAGGTCCGCGCCCGCACAGAAGACGGGCCCGGTGGCGCCCAGGACGATGACGCGGGCGTCATCGTCAGTCAGCGCTGCCGCGAGCTGCCGTTCGAGGTCGGCCACGAGCCGGTGCGAGAGCGCATTGCGGTTCGTGGGCGAGTCCAGCGTGATGGTGGCCACACCGCCGCGGACCTCAAGGTGTACCAGTTCGTCGGACATCGGCAGCCCTCCCCATCGTCGTGCCGCATACGATAACGGCCCCTTCGTGCGAAGGGGCCGTCGTTGGTGCGAATTCGTCGGCCGCTTGCTAGGCCCGGGGCAGGCCGAGCCCGCGCGTAGCGATGATGTTGCGCTGGATTTCGCTCGTGCCGCCCTCGATCGTATTCGCGACGGAGCGCAGGTACATGTACTTGATGCGGCCGCGCAGCGGCACCTCTGGCCCCTCGGACTTGGCGTCGAGCTGGCCGTAAAGGCCCAGCAGGTCCATGCCGGTGCGGTAGATGCGCTGGTTGAGCTCGGTGCCGTAGAGCTTGGCGACGCTCGCCTCGTGGCCCGGCGGCACGCCCTCCTTCGCCTGCATCGAGACGATCTTGTAGCTCATCATGGTCGCCACATTCGCCTCCACGAAGCGCTCGACGAGCTGCGTGCGGATGGCACCGTTGTGGCCCAGCGTGCCCGTGCCGGCATCACGGTGCTCCTTCGCGAACCTCACCATGTCCTCGACGGTTTGGCGCGCCCCGACGGCGGAGCCGATGTTCGACCGCTCGAAGCTGAGCGTCGTCTGCGCGAGGTACCAGCCGCGGTTCTCCTCGCCGATGATGTTCTCGGCCGGCACACGCACGTCCTCGAAGAAGACTTCGTTGAATTCGTGC
>JALOAP010000308.1 GCA_023228745.1 Dehalococcoidia bacterium
CTTCGCGGCGGCTGCGGTGCTGCTCCTTCGCTACAACCCGAACACCGCATGGATTGTGCTCGGTGGTGCAGCCGCGGGGCTCGTCTACCAGGCGCTTAGCTGACTTCGCCCTGCACGACCTGCCTCCACGGAGGTGCGCCACGCGGTTCGCATCGGATCTCTGTCACCGCATCGTCTCCTTCCAGCACGACGACGAGGCCGAGCGTCCGCGGCGGAGCCTCACGCACCACCTCGACCGCCGGGGCGAGCACCCGGCCGGATCGCGTGCGGACGTGCCAGCCATCGACGAGAAGGGAACCGGCACCGACCTCGACTTCGCCCCACCACGTATCGTCGCGCCGGCCCCAGCGAAGCAGGTGCATCGCAGGCCCGTCCCCCTCCCGGTGCAGCCGGCGGAGCATGCCGCCGCCAGAAGTGAGGACGACACCCAGCCCGGCGCCAGCAAGGACCAGGAGCACCATCATCCACAGGGGCGCGTGAGTGGCTGCGTCGGCCACGTGGAGCGAGGGCATCTGGCCATTCTCGCACCGGTGTCCAGCACAACACGTTAGAATCGCGGCGCTCGCACCAGCAGGAGGCCAGCAAGCGAACCGGAAACCCATCCGCCCAACTTCTCGGGAGACGAACCATGTCCATTCACTTCGAAACCGATGGCGACATCGCCATCATCACCATCGACCGGGCAGACGTGCGGAACGCGGTGGATGGGCCAACCGCGAGCGAACTCGCGGCTGCGTTCCGCCGCTTCGAAGCCGACGACGCGCTCAGCGTGGCCATCCTCACAGGTGCAAACGGGACCTTCTGTGCGGGCGCCGACCTGAAGGCGATCGCGGACGGGCGCGGCAACCGCACGACAACGGACGGCGATGGGCCACTCGGCCCCACGCGCATGTTGCTCTCGAAGCCAGTCATCGCCGCGGTCGAAGGGCACGCCGTCGCGGGCGGACTTGAACTGGCGCTCTGGGCCGACCTTCGGGTCGCCTCGAAGACGGCGGTCTTCGGCGTGTTCTGCCGCCGCTGGGGCGTGCCGCTGGTCGATGGCGGTACGGTGCGGCTCCCGCGGCTGATTGGCCACAGCCATGCCCTCGACATGATCCTCACCGGCCGGCCGGTCGAAGCCGAGGAGGCGCTGCGCATCGGGCTGGCGAACCGGGTGGTCGAAGCGGGCCAGGCCCTCGCAGCCGCGAAGGAACTCGCACGGCAGCTCGCCGCGTTCCCGCAGCACTGCCTCCGCAGCGACCGCCTATCGAGCTACGAACAGTGGTCGCTCGACCTGCCCGCGGCCATCGCGAACGAGTTCCGGCGCGGTCGCGCAACGCTCGAAACCGGCGAATCCCGCGAAGGTGCAGCCCGCTTCGCCGCCGGCGCGGGGAGGGGAGGGGCGTTCGAGTAGAGGCGGGGCTACGTCCTGAGTCCTCTTCCCTGAGTCCTGCCTCCTACCGCCAGTAGTTGTTGGCCGCGGCGATGGTCGCGAATTCGACGGCGACCACGTGGGCCGCGACGGTCAGCGAATCTGCGTTCTCGGCGTAATCCGGGCGCAGGCGGGCACGGACCTCGTCGTCTGGCTGCATCGCCTTCACGGTCAGCCTCGCGATTTTGATGGCCAGTTCGCGTCCCGCCTCAGGATCCGGTGTGATCAGCGAGTTCTCGGGTACGAGCATGGCACATCCTTCTTCGATTGATGATCCAGTATTTGTCTATGTCGTGAGGCTTTTGCAAGGACGATGCGGAGTGCCCGGGTTCCCGGCCTGCCGAAGTGCCAGAGTGCCGAAGTGCCGCGGGCAAGGGGGAACGGACGTCAGCCCTACGAGCTTCCGAGTTCGGCCCGCACGACGTTGCGCCGCACCTTCCCGGAGGCTGTTACCGGGAGCGATTCGACGAGCCGCACGGTCCGCGGCACCTTGTACCCGGCGAGCTTTGTGCGGAGATACGTCTCCAGCGCCGCCGTGTCGAGGCTCCCCTCGGTGGAAACGATGGCGGCGGCGACCACCTGGCCCCACCGTTCGTCGGGCAGACCCACCACGCAGGCATCGCACACCCCGGCGAAGCTCTTGATGGCGGCCTCAACCTCCGCCGGGTAGACGTTCTCGCCGCCACAGACGATGAGGTCGTCGCGGCGGTCGAGCACGTAGAGGAAGCCATCGCCGTCGAGGCGGCCGATGTCGCCAGTATGCAGCCAGCCATCGTGCAGTGCGCTCGCGGTGGCGTCCGGGCGGTTCCAGTAGCCGCTCGTCACTGTCGGGCCGGAGACCAGGATCTCGCCGGGTTCACCCGGAGGCGCGTCGATGCGGATGCGGCTGCCGAGCAGCGGCTTGCCGGCGGACCCCAGGTGCGCAAGGGCATCTCCCGGCGCAAGCGTCGTCACCTGGCTCGTCGCCTCGGTGAGGCCGTACGTTTGCAGCACGGGCAGCCCCCGCACGGTCGCCCGCTCCAGGAGAACCTTCGTGACCGGGCCGCCGCCGACCAGCACACCGCGGACGGTCGCCGGGTAGGGCAGGTCGTCGGCGTCGAGCATGCGCTGGAGCATCGTCGGCACGACCGAGAGCAGCGTCGCGCCACCCTCGCGCAGCTCCGCGTTCACGGCGTGCTCGTCGAACGCCGGATGGACCACGATGGTCGTGCCGTAGATGGCGCTGCGCGTGACGATTGAGAGCCCGCCGATGTGGAAGAGCGGCAGGCACGCGACCCAGCGGTCGCCGGGCAGCACCCCCATGTTGAACGCGGAAGCAGCAGCGCTGGCAAAGAAGTTCTCGTGCGAAAGCACAGCGCCCTTCGGGGCACCCGTCGTGCCGGAGGTATAGATGATGGCGAAGGGGCGGGCAGTCGTGCCCAGTGCCCGGTGCCCGGTGCCCGGTGCCCCCGGCCCCCTCTCCCGCTGCGGCGGGAGAGGGGGGGATACGGCGTCTTCTTCAGTCCCCCCTCTCCCAGCGCGCTGGGAGAGGGGGTTAGGGGGTGAGGGAGCACCCGGCGCGATAGCGCCAAGGGGTGAGGGAGTGATGTCGATCGTGTTCGCGAGCTTCGCCGCCCGCGCCGCTTCGGCTGCCTGCCCGGCCGTGCGGTCGTGGTAGAGCAACAGGCTGGCAGCGGCGTCTTCGAGCTGGTAGGCGAGTTCCGGCGGGATGAGACGCGCGTTCAACGGCAGCAAGATAGCGCCGGCGCGAGGCACGGCGTGTATCGCCACCACGAGTTCGAGTGAGTTCAGTACGAGCAGTGCAACTCGGTCGCCGGGCGCGACCCCTTCCGCCTGCAGGCGACCGGCGAGTGCCGTCGCGGCCGCATCGAGCTCGCGGTAGGTCAACGTCGTGTCGCCGAGCACGACCGCAGGGTGCGCGGGCAGGACGTCGGCGCGATGCGCGAGCCACTCCGTCATGGCCACACCTCGCGCCACGGGCCGGTGGCATAGTTCTCCAGCGCCGCCTCGTCGAGCTTGATACCCAGGCCCGAGCTGGTCGAGAGGGAGAACTGTCCGTCGACGATCGCGGGCACGCCCGTCACGATGTCGCCCTCGAGGAAACGGAGCGTGTCGAGCCCGCAGGCCGGTCGCGGCTCGGGCAGCAACGCCGCCAGGTGCATCGCCAGCGCCGTCCCAATGCCGGTATCGAACGACGTGGTCACCACGGCCCGCTTCCCCGCCGCTACCGCTGCACGCAGGTAGTCGTGCGTCGCGGAGGCGCCGTGAATCGACGGCTTGAGGACGACTCCGTCGACGTTCGGAAGGACCGGCTCGATGTCGACACTGCTGACCAGCGACTCGTCAGCAGCGATCGCCACACCCGTTTCGTCGCGCAGGCGGAGCATTTGCGCGAGGGCCTCCGGACCGGGCGCGACCGGCTGCTCACAGAGTTCGATATTGAACTGTGCCAGCTCCTTCAGCCGCCCGCGCGCTTCCGCGAGCGACCATGCGCCGTTGGCGTCGAGCCGCAGCGCCACACCGGGACCGATGGCATCGCGTACCGCGGAGACGCGGGCATGATCGCGCTGGCGCTCCCGCCCGACCTTCAGCTTGAGTGTGCGAAAGCCCTCGTCCCGGAGCGCAGCGGCGGCGCGTGCCACTTCCTGCGGCTCTCCCATGGGCAGAATGGCGTTCACGGGCACCGGCGAGCGGCCGGGGCCCGGGGTTTCAGTCGCGCGCGAAATGTAGCGCGCGAGCACGCGGCCCGCGCGGTTCGCGGAGATATCGAGCAGCGCACATTCGACCGCGGCCGCCGCGGAAGGTGGCAGGCTGGCCGGGGTGCCGGGTGGAAGGGGATCGCGGAGTGGCCGCCCGGCGAGCCCATCCAACCACGCATCGAGGAACCGGGCCGCATCGTCGAGTGTCTCGCCGGTGAAGGCGGTCAGCGGCGACGCTTCACCGAGTCCGATGTTGCCCTCGACATCCTCGATTTGGACCACGAGGCCCTCATGGACGTCCATCATCCCGTGCGACGCCCGGAACTCCCCTCGGAACGGG
>JALOAP010000309.1 GCA_023228745.1 Dehalococcoidia bacterium
CAGTGTGGGCGAGCGTAGGCTGAGCCGCCCCCGGCGGGACAGCAGGGGGCGCGACTTCAGTGGCCATGGCGCCCATCGTCGCAGCAAGCCCCCGGGTTGTCAGCGGTCGACCGTCCCTCTTCGGGACTTCGCTCGGCCGCGATTCGTCCGAGCGCCTACTCCGCGTCGGCGAGCAGCCCCGGCGGGGCTTCAGCCTCCGGTTCCCCCGGCGCGAACCAGAGGTACAGGAAGCCAACCGTGCCCGCGACAAACGACGCCGCGAGGATGCCCATCTTGCCATCGGCGATGAGCGCCTGGTCGGTGAACGCGAGCCCGGTGATGAACAGCGACACCGTGAACCCGATCCCCGCCAGCAACCCGACGCCGATGAAGTGCAGGTAGTCCGCGTTCGCTGGCATCGACGCGATGCCGATGCGGATGGCGAGCCACGAGAAGAGCAGGATGCCGATCGGCTTGCCAATCACGAGGCCGAAGAACACACCGCCCGTAACCGGGCTTTCCAGTGCGGCGCGCAGCGTGTCGCCAGTGACGACCACGCCGGCATTCGCCAGCGCAAAGAGCGGCACGACCAGGTAGCTCACCCACGGGTGGAGCGCGTGTTCCAGTCGCTCCAGTGGCGCCGCTGTGTCTTTCGCAAGGCCCTCCAGATCCTTCAGGGCGGCGCCTTCGCCATCGTGATCGCCACGGTCGCGCGCCACCCGGAAGCGAGCCAGGATCGGGGCGGCGCGCTCTTCGAACACCTGCCGGGAGAAGAGCGGCGAGGCAGGCGTCAGCATCGCGAGCAAAACCCCCGCGATGGTCGCGTGGATGCCGCTCTGGAGGAGCGCGAGCCAGAACAGCACTCCGAGCGCAACATAGACATCCGTGGAGCGCACCCCGTAGAACCGGAACGCGAGCAGCACCGCGAGCACAAGCCCGCCCCAGAGCAGCGGCTCGACGTGGATGGTCTCGGTGTAGAAGACGGCGATGACCAGGATTGCGCCAAGGTCGTCGACGATCGCAAGCGCCAGCAGGAAGACCTTGAGCGAGAACGGCACGCGCCGTCCGAGCAGCGTGAGCACACCGACTGCGAAGGCAATGTCCGTAGCCATGGGATGCCCCAGCCGTTCGCACCATCGCCGCCAGAATTGAAGAACGTGTAGATCCCCGCGGGCACGAGCATGCCGCCAAGCGCGGCTGCCACAGGCAGTGCCGCGCGCCGCGGCGAAGCCAGCTCACCGTGGAGCAGTTCCCGCTTGATTTCGAGCCCAACGACGAAAAAGAAGATCGCCATCAGGCCGTCGTTCACGATGTGGCCGAGCGTGAGATGGACGTCGAAGCGATTCGCGTCCAGCGCGAACTCGGCGCTCCACAGGTCGAAGTAGGCGTCGTCCCACGGGGAGTTCGCCCAGATGATGGCGAGGATCGCGGCGGAGAGCAGGAGGATGCCGCTCGAAGCCTCGATCTCGACAAAGGCCTGGAATGGCCGGAGGACGCGGCCGGGCACGAATCGCCTGCCCCAGCCGGGCCTTACCACATCCTCTGTCACCGGCGCGTCGCAAGCAGCGGGAAGAACATCGTACGCATCGCGATCAAAGTACCGCAGCGGGTGAGCCAAAGGCCAACCGCGCGGCGGGCCAAGGGCCAACGGCACGGGCCTGACCGCAGCTCGCTACGCCCTCATGCCTCGATTTATCCATGCCCGCGCCAGGTGGAGCTGCTCGTACGTCACGGAGTCGCCCAGCTTCTCCTTGAGCGGCCCGAGCGGCCCAATCGGCCCCGGTCCGGCGGCGGCGCGCACGCGCTCGACCGTCGCTGCGTCGACCCACTGCGCGACATCGTCGATTTCGCCGCGCATCACCAGGTCACCGATGTGCCCGACGATCGTCGTCACGGCCAGCCCGCGTTCGGCGGCGATGCGGGGGATGTCGAAGCCCCGGCGATAGAGCTCGAGCGTCTGGCGAGCGGTTGGGGCGATGGTCTTGCCGTCGCGGCCGCGGATCGGCGCATCGGCCGCGGCGCGGGTTGCGCGAGCCGGCACGGGCGCTGCCGCGCTCCGGGCATGCGATCGCGTTACCGCGAGGAACGCCTCGCCGTAGCGCTCGAACTTCACGTTCCCCACGCCACTGACGGTCAGCATCTCGGTCCGCGTGCGCGGGCGCCGGCGGGCCATCTCGCGCAGCGTCGCGTCGTTGAAGATGGTGAAGGGCGGCAGGTTCGCCTCGTCCGCGAAGCGCCGGCGCACCGCCCGCAGCGCCTGGAAGAGCTCCTCGTCCTCGCCCTCGAGGACGTTGCGCGCGGCTGGCGGCGCCACGCACGGCCCGCAGTTCCCACACGCCCGCTCGTGCCCTTCGTCGCCGAAATAGTCGAGGATTCGCGCCCGCAGGCAGGTCATCGACTCCGCGTAGCGCTGCATCGCGTCGAGCTTCTGGAACGAGTGCTCCCGGTGCGCTTCGAGCACAGCTGTATCGATTTCGCCTTCGCCACCCGGCCGTGTCGCCCAGACCATCTGTCCCTGCCGCCCGGCCAGCCCGCTCTCCACAAGCGCGAGCACGGCCGCGTTCACGCCCGGCTCGTCGTCCTCCTGCATCACTTCGCGGATGTGCACACGGCGGCCCTGGTGCGAAACCAGCGCACGATAAACATCGACCACGACGTGGGGCTCGGGGTGCGAAAGGTCGATGAAAAATTCCCGCAGTTGCCGGTCCCGCGGCGCGAAATAGAGGACGCACTCCGCCGGTTCACCGTCGCGCCCAGCACGGCCCGCCTCCTGGTAGTACGACTCCAGCGACTCCGGGATGTCGTGGTGCAGCACCATGCGCACGTCCGGCTTGTCGATGCCCATACCGAAGGCGTTCGTCGCGACAATGATGCGCAGGCTGTCCCGCGCGAATGCCTCCTGGATGCGCTGCCGATCCTCGTCCGGCATGCCCGCGTGGTAGCGGGCGCAGCGGATGCGCTGCCGCTGGAGGTGGTCCGTCAGTGCCTCCACCTTCTTCCGGGTGCCGCAGTAGATAATCGCCGGCTCGTCGCCAAGCTCGCGCAACTTCTCCGTGATGCGCTCCGCCTTCTCCTTCTGGCTCTTCACGTGGACAGCGTCGAAGCGCAGGTTTGGCCGGTCGAACCCGGCGACGTGCACCACCGGCTCGCGCAGCTCGAGCTTTGCCACGATGTCGTCCCGGACGAGCGGGTCCGCGGTCGCCGTCAGTGCCACGATCGGCGGGTCACCGATACGCGCGCGCACGTTGCCAAGGTCCCGGTAACTGGGCCGGAAGTCGTGGCCCCACTGCGAGATGCAGTGTGCCTCGTCGATAGCGAGCAGCGAGACATTGATGCGCCGTAGCACCGCCATGAAGGCCGCGTCGCCGAATCGTTCCGGGGCGACGTAGAGCATCCGCAAGCGGCCGTTCGCGGCCCCCTCCATGATCCGCATCTGCTCGTCGCGCGGCACGGTGGAGTTCACCGCCGCCGCGGGCACGCCGTCCTGGCGGAGCGCGTCCACCTGGTCTTTCATCAGCGCCAGCAGTGGCGAAACCACTACCGTCAGCGACCGTTCCGCGAGGATCGCGGGCACCTGGAAGCAGAGGCTCTTGCCGCCGCCGGTGGGCATCACCGCGAGCGTATCCCGCCCACCGAGCACCGCGCCGATGACTTCCGCCTGTCCCGGGCGAAAATCGTGGTACCCGAAGACCTCCTGCAACACCGTGCGCGCCCGGTTCAGCACCGGCCCCGGGTTCGGGCGATGGATTGTGCCGCTGGTCGAATGGGACATCGCCCGAAGTCTAGAACATTTGAGCGAAGCGGCAACCATCGAATTGCCTCGCAACACGAGCTATTCCCAGGGCTCCGTTACAACTCTGTGTAGACTGGAGCTGTGGTAGCCAGATCCCGTTCCCGAGGTATGACACACCGCACACGAGCGGCGACCCGCCTGGACTGGGCCGTCGACACGCTGGACGTCCAGCCCGGCGATGCCCTGCTCGAAGTCGGTTGCGGCCACGGTGTCGCCGTCACCCTCGTCTGCCAAAAGCTCGAGACCGGCGCTATCACCGCGATCGACCGCTCCGCAACCTCGATCGAAACGGCAGCCCGGCGGAATGCGGACTACGTGGCCTCCGGCAAGGCGCACTTCGAAACAGTCGCCCTCGCCGACTTCGACCCCGGCGAGCGGCGCTTCGACAAAGTGTTCGCGAACAACGTCGGCGTGTTCGTGCGAAAACAGCCCGACCGTGAGCTGCAGGTCATCCGCGAATGCCTCGCCCCCGGGGGCAAGCTCTACCTGTTCTATCAGCCCGCACTCGCGAGCCAGGTCACCGAAACGCGGGAGCGGCTGGAAGCGGCGCTCCGGGAGCACGAGTTCGAAGTGCTCGATGTTCGCATCGAGGAGTTTAACGGCGCCCGGCTGGTCGGCGTCATCGCGCAGGTACGGGTGTAGTCACTCTCCGGTCGC
>JALOAP010000310.1 GCA_023228745.1 Dehalococcoidia bacterium
CCTGCACCGCGTGCGCCACGCGTGGGCCCCGTTCTGCCGCTATATCCTTCCGCGCCAGCCGCGCGACGCTATCATCGGCGCCTTCGACCACTGTCATGCCAGCCACCGCGGTGGCCTCGAACACATCGTCTTGTCCGGGCACGTGCCGGAACTCGCTGCGTCTGTCGAGGTTCCCGTCGCCGCACTCCACGGCTCCCGCGACCGTACTGCACCTGCCGATCGCGCTGAGGCGCTCGCCCACCGCCTCGGCTGGGATTTCCAGTCTGCGCCCGGCCAGGGCCACCAGAACGTGGTCGAACGCCCCGCCTATGTCGCTCGCTGGGTGCGCGAGCGTGTCCTCGCTCCGCGTTAGCCCCTCCTGACCTCGGGCTCGCGCTCTTCGGCAAACCTTCGGTACAGTTGGGGCCTATGTCTCGACTGGTTGTCGCAGCCGATTTCGGTGGCACTAATCTCCGTTCCGCCCTCGTAAACGAAGCCGGCGATGTCGTCGAACGGATCGACCGGTCCACTCCCGCCGAGGCCAGCCCGGATGCCATCCTCCGGGAAATCCTCCAGCTCTTCCGCGACATCGTCGCCAGGGCACCCGCGCCGCCGGTTAGCGCCGCTCTCGGTGTCCCGGGGCTGATCGACGCGGACCAGGGGATGGTCATCCTCGCCCCTAACGTCGCGGGCTTCCGCAACCTGGTGCTCACCGCGCCCATTGAGGAGCAGCTCGGAATCCCGGTGTTTATCGAAAACGACGCCAGCGCGGCCGCCCTCGGTGAATTCCGCTTCGGCGCGGGCAGAGGCACCCGCCACCTGCTTCACGCCACCCTCGGGACGGGTATTGGCGGCGGCATCGTCATCGATGGCCGGCTTTACCGCGGCGCCAGGGGGCTCGCCGGCGAAATCGGTCACGTCATCATCGACCCCGCAGGCCCGCGCTGTAACTGCGGCTCGCGCGGCTGTCTCGAATCGATGGTGAGCGGCGTCGCCTTCGCCGAGCGCGCACGGCGGGTGCTCGCTACAGGTTCGTCGCCGCTCCTCCAGGAGATCGTCGGCGCCCGCGACCCCAGCGCCGCGGACCTGCAGGCTGCCGCAGAAGCTGGAGACAAAACCTGTGAGGCCGAGATCCGCCATGGCGGCCACCTCCTCGGCCTGGGCCTTGGCAGCCTGGTGAACGTCCTCAACCCGGAGGCCATCACCCTCAGCGGTGGCCTGCTCAACATGGGGGACATGCTCCTCGGCCCGATGAAGGAGTCCATGCACTCCATCGCCTATGGCCCGGCATCTGGCACGATCGTCCGTATCAGTAGCCTCGGGGACGAAGCGGGGCTGCTTGGTGCGGCGGCCGTCGCGTTCGAGCGCGTCGAATAAGATCGACCGTCGCCACTTCGGAACGGTGAAATTAGCCGCCGAGCGCGGGCACACCAGCCACGCTTGTCGCGGCTTGCACGCTCTTCACGATCGCCCGCTCCACCGCCCGCACGGTCATCAGCCCGAGGGCGAGCGGGTCGCCCTCCTGTGCCTCCACCTGCGCCATCGAGACCGCGAACACGATGTCTCCATCGCCGTGCGTGTGCGCGGGCACCAGTGCGCGCGCCATACCGTCGTGCCCCTGGTAGGCGAGCCGCTGGAGCTGCCCGTGTTCGAGCGTCGCGTTTGTCGCCACGACGACGAGGGTGGTGTTTTCGATGAGTGTGTCGGCCCGTTCGCTGTGCAGGTGGATTGCCTCGGACAGCGGTACGAACACCCCCGGCTCATCGCCACGGGGCCCGGCGATCATCTTCCCCGTGTCCGGGTCGAAGATCGCACCCACCGCGTTCGTCACCGCGAGCGCGCCAACCATGAGACCTCGGGGCCCGGTCACACTCGCGGTGCCGATGCCGCCCTTCATGCACCGCTCGGCGCCGAGCAGCTTCGCGACGGTTGCACCGGTGCCCGCACCGGCTGAGCCTTGTGCGACTGTGCCTCCCTTCGCGCGCTTCGCCGCCGCATAACCCTCTGCTTCGCCCGGGAACGCGCCCTTCTTTCCCACCGCGAGGTCGAACAACACGGCGGCGGGGACGATGGGGACCTTCCCTCCGGTCGTGGGGAAACCGATGTCCCGCTCCACCAGGCGCCGCATCACACCCTGCGCTGCGCCCAGCCCGAATGCGCTGCCGCCGGTCAGCAGGATTGCATGCGCCTTTCGCACCACGTTCGCGCCGTTGAGCGTGTCGGTCTCCCGCGTTCCCGGGGCGCCACCGCGTACATCGACCGCCGCCAGTGCGCTCTCCTCGCACAGGACCACGGTGCAGCCTGTGGCCGCGCGCCTATCGCTCCAGTGCCCTACGCGGATGCCTTTCACATCGGTGATCGCGTCCAGCGGTCCCGATACCCACGGTCTCGTGCCCATCAGTCGCGCCGTCCTGCGCCGCGCCGCGCATCGAGGTAGGACATGAGGAAGCCGCGGGCAATGCTGCTCACGTCAGCGGTCAGGTCGGCCAGGTTTGCCGCGTCCCCCTCCGAGACGCCGAAGCTCGAGGCGAACACCTCGCCCGATCCATCCACGCCCGCGAAGAGGCACTCGCCCGGGACGTTGCGTTGCCCGAGGCCGGGGATGAGCAGCATCGAGTTCCCCGTCGCGGCCGCCGCCACAAGGCCGGTAAGCAGCGACAGGTCCGGCTGCCCGCGCAGGTTCTGCGCATGTTGCAGGGCGTCTTCACCCAGGCTCAGTTCGCGCAGCATCTGCTCCGGGGTGAAGGTCGCTGCCTGGTGCACGAATGCTGTCCACTCCTCGACGCCGGGCAGCGGCCGCAGCAATGACCGCGCGATGCTATAGGTCCGGTTCGAAAGTGCCAGGTGGACGGCCACCAGCCGCCGGCACGCCTCGCCCAACTCCTGCCCGATGAGGCCGGCAAGCACCGCACGGTCGCCCGCTTCGGCGAACACCAGCGTTCGGAGCGCGGCGTCAGCGGCCATCTGCGGCTTCCGCAGCGCTGAACGCGCGTACGCGTCTACGAACTCCAGTTCGCTGAGCCCACCGGGAAACGTTGGCTGAGTCATCCGCCGATTCTACGACGGCCAGAGCGCCGCGCGGACGGCCGCCGCCTCGGCCGCGTTTCCCACGCGCTCCCGCAGGGCCCGGTCCACGCGGCTCGATGCGAGTTTCAGCGCTTCGATCGCCCCGTCGTCACCCAGCGTCTCGACCAGCTTTCGCGGCAGCGCGAGCTGCTCCTGGAGCCCCCACCAGAGGGTCGCCAATTCGATGCCATTGATCGTCGCGAACGGGTCGAGCTTCCGCACGCGTGCATACCGCCCGGCCAGCTCTCGCCGCACCTCCGCCTCCGCGCCGCACGTCGCGAGGAATACCGCGACATCGAACAACTGGTGCCCCCAGCCTGCAGCGCTGAAATCCACCAGGCGTGGCCCTTCCCTGGTGAACAGGATGTTGGCCGCTGTCGCATCGCCGTGGACGAAGCCGAATGGCCCCTCCAGGAGTCGTTTTCTCGCTTTCGCCAGTGCTTCCTGCGCGGGCCCCCGTTCGTGGGCGGCGAACCCCAGGCGGTGCAGCGGGATTTCTTCCTCCGGGTAGAGATCCCCCGGCGTCGCCCCCCAGCGCAGCCCCTCGCGGAGTTCTTGCGCGTGGAGCGCGGCCAACGCGTCGATGGCACTCGCAAGTCCGTCTCCATCGATCTGCACGTTCAGGGCCGTGAGCCCGTCCTCCCACTCCTCGATCGCCGCGTCCCCGGCGACACCGAGCAGCTTCGGTGCGAACGGGAAGCCCCGGTTCGTGAGCGCTTCCATCACCGCGAGATGGTTCGCGGCCCGCTCGCCGTCCGGGTCACGCCGGGCGAGCACCACCATGGCCGCCGACCCCTCCGCATGCAAGGTTGCACGCACGGGCGCCCCGAATCGCTCGCCGAGCGGCTCCAGCTCTACCGTGGTTTCCGGAGGCAGGCGCAGCGCCGCGACAATCTCCTGTGGGTCAACCGGCATTCGTCTGTTTCCTCCGTGGCCGCCTCTGGCAGCGGGGACAGTAGTGTGTCCCCCGGCCACCGACGACACTCTTCTCGATGATGCTGCCGCAGGTGTAGCACGGCTTCCCGTCGCGCCGGAACACCTGCACGTACATGTGCTGCGAACCCTTGTTGCCCTGGCCATCCACGTAATCGCTGAAGCTGGCGCCCCGGTTTTCGATGCCCCGCTCCAGCACTTCGCGCGCTGCCTGGTGGAGCCGCTTTGTCGCCGCGGGCGAAAGCTCTCCCGCGGGCGTGTCTGGCCGCACCCGGGCGATGAACAGTGCCTCATCGACATAAATGTTTCCCAGCCCGGACATCCGCCGCTGGTCCAGCAGCACTGCTTTCACCGGTGCTGTGCGCCCGGCAAGCGCCGCCCGGAACTGTTTCAGGTTGAAATCCGGGTCGATCGGCTCGGGTCCCAGCTTCGAAAGCAGCTCCCCCA
>JALOAP010000311.1 GCA_023228745.1 Dehalococcoidia bacterium
TGCCCCCGCTAGCAGAGCAGTGGACTATCGAGGCCCACTCCTTCCCGCGTCTACCTCAGCACTTCGAGTCAGGGTGCTTCGTGCGCTGTCCGCCCCACACGGCAAGCAGGGCCGCTTCACTCGGGTAACTGCGAATGTAGACAGGGCTGAGATTTCGCCAACCGTCATCGAGATCGCAGTAGTAGTACTGGGCGCTGTGATGGCTCGACGTGTACCACGTCTGCGCAGCGACCCGGGTAGGGGTCGCCGTGGGCGTCGGCGAGGGCGACGTGTTCGTGCATGAATCGCATGCGACCAGCGGCAGATAGGCGCGGGGGGGATGGGTGGCGCTCGCTGCTTCAGAGCCGTTGTGCGCGAGGGCGACCGTAAGGACACCCGCTACAAGCGACAGCGTCGCCAGCCACATGATGAAAGACGCGCGTCGTCCGCTCATGAGCATCCTGCCTCAGTGTGATTCGAGGCAGACCATACGCTCATCTCTCGCCGTCATCTACTCCACTGGCGCCTTAGCTGCCTGCCACTGGCGACGGGCATGAAGAAAGGGCCGGTGGATGTGTGGAGCGGACACGACACCCAGCGCTGGCCCTTGTGCAATTTCTAGCATCCACTAAGTCGCGATGCAAGCGGTCTTACCCAATCTTTACGCTTGACCCCCACTTTCCGCGCCCTAGACTTGGCAGACGGAATGAAACTCTTCCAGGTCAGGTTCGCTCTCATCGCTGTCGCGGCGCTTCTCGCGCTCGGCGCAGCCGTCTCTACCATCAATGCGGCAACGCTCGATGGACCAGCGTCGACACTCGCCGCGCACTTCCAGGAAGGAAACGGCGGGAACGGAGTGGATGTCGTGCCCGGAGTCATTTGGACGCTCGTCGGCGTGACGATCGGCGGCATCGTCCTCGCTACCTTCTACATGCTGAAGCGGCGCGTCGGCGGCTTCCCCGAGAACCCAAGCTGGGTCGCCCCCATCAGCATCGAGAAGAGCGAGACGTTCCCCGACGAAGGCAGCTTCGGCGAAGGCATGCACGCCGAGCAGGCACACGCGGAGCACTAGGCCGGCGGGCAGTTGTCAGCTTCCGGCTGCGGTGTTGATGCCGGGCCCCTACCGCCAACCCCAAGGGTCGAGTGGCTGATGTTCGCGTGATCTCGGCGGGTGCACCCCCTGGCGCCAGTGCGGGGAGTTCCGCCCGGGAATCCCACACCTGTTCCTCGAAACCAGCGCGATGGCCATCGCGGAAACGGCCGGTGCCGTCTGCGACTACTTCGCGCGGGAGCGACCCTGGTCTGACCCGGGACTACGCCGTGCTGACAACCGACGCAGGCTCGCTCACTGCTGGCGCGCCCATGGCTGCGGCGACGAGTGCACGGAAGAGGGGGTGGGGACGGTTCGGGCGGCTCTGCAGCTCGGGGTGGAACTGCGTTCCCAGCATGAAGGGATGGCCGCCGATTTCGCAGATCTCCACGAGCGACCCATCCGGCGAGGTACCGCTGATGACGAGACCCGCTGCCTTGAGTGGCTCGCGGTAGGCGTTGTTGAACTCCCAGCGGTGCCGGTGCCGCTCCATGACGAGGTCAGTCTCGTAGGCGCGCGCGGCCAGCCCACCCGGCTCTAGCCGGCACGGGTAGGCGCCCAGCCGCATCGTCCCGCCCTTGTTCGTCACGCCTTCCTGTTCGTTGAGCAGGCTGATCACCGGGTGGGGTGATTCGGGGTCGAACTCGGTCGAATTCGCACCGTCGAGCCCACAAACGTTCCGTGCGAACTCCGTCACCATTACCTGCATCCCGAGGCAGAGGCCGAGATACGGCACCTTGTGCGTCCGCGCATAGGTAGCCGCGCGCACTTTGCCCTCCCAGCCGCGTTCGCCAAAGCCACCGGGCACGATGATTGCGTCGGCGCCGGCCAGCAGTTCTTCGGCGGGGCGAACTTCCAGGTCTTCGGCGTGCACCCAGCGGATGTCCACCGCGACGTTGTTCGCGATGCCCGCATGGGCCAGCGATTCCTTCACGGAGAGGTAGGCATCGTGGAGTTCCACGTACTTGCCTACAATCGCGACTTCCACGCTCCCCACGGGGTGCTTCAGTCGCTCGACGATCTGCCGCCACTCGTGCAGGTCGCGTTCGCCCCGAAGCCCAAGACGTTCGAGCACGTAGTCGCCGAGGCCCCGCTCTTCGAGCAGCAGCGGTACTTCGTAGATCGTCGAAACCGTCTCCATTGGGACCACGGCGCGCGGTTCGACGTCGCAGAAGAGTGCCAGCTTATCGAGGATTTCACGCGGGACCGGGTGGTCGCTGCGGGCAAGGATGACGTCCGGTTGGATGCCTTTCGAACGAAGCTCGCGCACAGAGTGCTGCGTTGGCTTCGTCTTCAGTTCGTTCGTTGCGCCAACCCACGGCAGGAAGGTGACGTGCACGCTCAAACAATCGCCGCGCGGCAGTTCGTGGCGGATCTGGCGGATCGCTTCGATGAAGGTTTCGCCTTCGATGTCGCCCACCGTGCCGCCCACTTCGCAGATAAGCACGTCCGCGCCGGTCTCCTCGGCGACGCCGTAGATGCGGCTTTTCACCTCGTTGGTGAGGTGGGGGACCGCCTGGATCGTGCCGCCCAGGTAGTCGCCGCGCCGCTCACGATCGAGCACGGACATGTAGATCTGGCCACTGGTGATCGAAGCCGCCTGCGTCAGGTCCTGGTCGATGAAGCGCTCGTAATGGCCGAGGTCGAGGTCTGTCTCGGCGCCGTCGACCGTCACAAACACCTCGCCGTGCTGGTAGGGCGACATGGTGCCGGGGTCGACATTGAGGTAGGGGTCGAGTTTCTGGATGGAGACGGAGACACCGCGGGACTTGAGGATTCTGCCGAGGCTAGCGGTGGTGATGCCTTTGCCGACTGAGCTGACGACACCACCCGTAACAAAGATGAACTTCGGCATGGACCCCCACAATCCAGCGTGCTCTGCCCATGCTACGGGAGCACCGAGGGGCGATCAACGAACATATGTCCGGTAGCCGGGGATCGGTGTAGCCGGTAGCCGGTGGGCGTTAGCGGGTGGTCGACTTCGTAGCCGGAACCCAGCTGGTCTGCAGTTGGGAATAGCGAGTTGCTCTCGGCCTCCGGGCCCGTTCCGAGGCCCTGCTCCATCTGCCGGTTCCGGGAACCAGTCCCGGCTACCGATCCCCGGCTACCGGCTACCGGCTACCGGCAACCGGTTCGCGGAGCTTAGCGGCGCCCCAGCCGATGATCGCGCAGGCGAGACCCGCAACGACGCCACCGATGAGCATTGGCGCGAAGAACTCCTGCATCGTCGCATTGGCGCTCATCTGGGCGTACTTCGCGAGGGCGATGTTGAGGCCGAAGCCACCGACAAAGCCCCACGCGGCCCAGTGGAACTCGCGCGTGGAGTACCCGAAGCCGATCTCGTTGGCAACATCTTTCATGGCGCTGCTCTGAGACGTGCCCGCCATCTTCGCGGCCAGCTCCGGGCGGCGGTCGACTTCTGCTTCGAGCATCGCTACAAGTTCGTCCACCAGCTCGTCAGGGATGTCGTCGAGCATCTGGCCGTAATCGGCGGCACTGCCGAATTCGCGTGCCCCCGTCGCAGCTCGTCCGGCCTGCGGCCGGCCACGGCGATGCGGGACGCTCGTACAGTAAGGGCAGCGATCCAGGCCGCGAGACCATTCTTCGAAGCCGAGCGCGCGCCCACAGGCAGTGCAGCGGGTTCGTACCGAAACGTTGTCCACCTGCTACTCCTCCGTCGGCGGCGTCTGCTCGCTCGGGATCGTCGGAGTAGGCGTCGGTTCGGCCGGTGGTTCAGTCGGCGCCGGGGTTTCCGTCTCCGTGGGCGTGGCTGTGGGTGTCTCGGTTGGCGTCTCCGTTCCCGGCGGCGTGGGCGTACCACCGTTGCCCGGCGGGTTCGTGGCCGTCGGGGTCGGCGTGCCGCCACCCGGGGGCGGTGTCGAATCATCACCCGGCAGCTTGCCGCCCGGTGGCGTCGGGGTCTGCGTGGCAGTGGCCTCGTCCTGCGCCGCCGCGACCTCACTGGTTGCCTGGTCGAAGAGCTCGAGGCCGGCGCTCCCGCCCTGGAGCTGTGACAAGAGCTGCGGCAGGCGCGAGGGCGCATTCTGCCCCGGCGCGGTGGGTGTGGCGATCAGGCCCTGCGCCGGGTAGCCGACACAACCGGCCGTCGCAAACAGCAGGAAAGGCAGCGCCAACAGCGCGGGAAGCAGCCGAGGGCCGCGGGAAAACCGCTTCATGTGTCGGAAGGTAGTGCCGAATCGGCTGACGGCACATCGGGAGAGCACCCACCCCGCGGGGCCCACAGCGCGTAGGGGAACGCCCTAGCAGGGTGTTGAAGAATCGCTGAGTTGGCAGCGTGACGGAGCGATGGGCGCGGTGTAGCGACCTGGCATGCCACCCTG